>JADZCW010000135.1 GCA_020851395.1 Phycisphaeraceae bacterium | reverse complement strand
TCGCCGCGAGCGGCCGGGCCGATGACGTGCTCAAAGCCTAACCGGCGGGCCTCGGTGATGCGCTGCTCGAGGCGCTGGACGCGGCGGACCTCGCCGCCGAGGCCGATCTCGCCGACGACGCAGGTCTTGGCGGGGAGCGTGCGATTCATATGGGCGCCGGCGATGGCCAGAGCGAGGGCCAGGTCGGCCGCGGGCTCGACGACGCGCAGGCCGCCGGCGCTGGAGGCGAAGACGTCCTGGTCAGCCAGTCGCAGGCCGCCGCGCTTCTCCAGGACGGCGATGAGCATGGTCAGGCGATTGGGGTCCAGGCCGCTGGTCTTGCGCTTGGCCGAGCCAAGGAAGCCCGTGGCGGTGAGCGCCTGGACCTCGACCAGGACACACCGCGAGCCCTGGAGCACGGGGCAGACGACACTGCCGCTGGTCGGTCGGTACTCGGCGGCGAGCAGGCCGCGGCCGGAGGAGACCTCGGCTAAACCCTGTTCGGTCATCTCGAAGAGGCCGACCTCGAGGGTGGTGCCGAAGCGGTTCTTGACGGCCCGGACAATCCGGTGGCCGTGGTAGCGGTCGCCCTCGAAGTAGAGGACGGTGTCGACCATGTGCTCGAGCAGGCGCGGGCCGGCGAGCTGGCCCTCCTTGGTGACGTGGCCGACGAGGAACATGGCCACGTTGCTGGTCTTGGCGAGCATGACCAGCTCCATCCCGCAGGCCCGTAACTGGCCGACGCTTCCGGGGGCGGTGTCGAGCTCGCCGCGGTAGATCATCTGGATCGAGTCGATGATGACCACGTCGGGCTGGACCTTGCGGACCTGCTCGAGGATGCGGGCGAGGTGCGTCTCGGCCAGGACGAGCAGGTTCTTGGCGCTCAGGCCCAGGCGGACGGCGCGCAGGCGGGTCTGGGCGGCGGACTCTTCGCTGCTGACGTAGAGGACCTTGTGGCCCTCGGCGGCGAGCTTGTCGGCGGCCTGGAGCATCAGTGTCGATTTGCCGATGCCGGGATCGCCGCCGACGAGGACGACCGAACCGGGCACCAGGCCGCGGCGTAAGCCCCCGGAAGGGACACTGTCGTCCGTCGACTCGCCCAGGACACGGTCGAGCTCGCCGATGCCGGTCGAGAGACGCGGAACGTCGGGCTGCTGAACGTCGTGCAGAGGGGTAGCCGGGTTGGCGGCGATGGGGCCGGGCGGGGCATCGGGGCTCTGATGACGCCACTTGCCCTCGGTCCCCCCGGCCGGGACGGTGTAGGACTCGAGGCTGTTCCAGGCGCCGCAATCCGGGCACTTGCCCATCCACTTGGACTGGACGGAGCCGCACTCCCGGCAGAGGAACTTGGTCGAGGCCTTGGCCATCGCCGTCATGATAACTCACAACCGGTCAGTCCTGAGCCCGGTCGAGCGCGAGCATTGGCCGACGCGCGACCGGGTTCTACAATGTCTGGCCGACCCACACCCTCCTTACCGCCCGATCCTGGAAACACACGCATGAAATCCTCCCCCTTGCGACTCGCTCTGCTCCTGGCTGTCTTCGCCAGCGTGCTGACGCTGGCTGTCTCCCAGTCGCTGGGCAAGCGGACGGGCGCGATGGACCAGCTGGACCTCCTGATCGACGTGCGGCAGGAGATCGTCAGCGAGTACGTGCAGAAGCCGGACGAAGAGAAGATGGTCGACGCGGCCGTGCGGGCGATGGTCGAGAGCCTCGACGACCCCTACACGGTGTACCTGGATCCCGAAGAGCTCAAGCCCTTCGACCGCGAGGTGCGCGGGACGTTCACGGGGATCGGGGCCGAGGTGATGATGGACCCCGACGAGAAGCGCGCCCGGGTGGTCTCGCCGCTGGAGGACTCGCCGGCCTGGAAGGCGGGGGTGATGGCGGGCGACCTGATCATGGAGGTCGACGGGGAGTCGACCCACGAGGTGTCGCTCAACGACGTGGTCAACAAGCTGCTCGGCGACGAGGGGACGAAGGTGACGGTCAAGGTCCGGCACGAGTCGGGCGAGACCAGCGAGTTGACCATCACACGGGGCAAGATCGAGGTGCAGACGATCAAGGGGCTGCGTCGCAACGGCCAGAACCACTGGGAGTTCATGATCGACCCGGTGAGCAAGATCGGCTACGTGCGGATCCTTCAGTTCGCGCCCAAGACCGCCGACGATCTGCGGGCGGCGCTCGAGCAGCTCAACGGCCAGGGGATGCGGGGGCTGATCCTGGACCTGCGGTTCGACCCGGGCGGATTGCTCGAGGCGGCGGTGGAGATCGCGGACATGTTCTTGCCGGAGGGCAAGACGATCGTGTCGATCCGTGGGCGGAGCGTGCCGACGCGGGTGTTCGACTCGACGGACAAGGACCTGGCGGCGGACGTGCCGTTGGTGGTGCTGGCCAACGAGGGCAGCGCCTCGGCGGCGGAGATCCTCACGGGCGCGCTGTCGGACAACGACCGGGCAAAGTTCGTCGGGGCGAGGACGTTCGGCAAGGGCTCCGTGCAGCAGGTCAAGATGCTGCCCTCGGGCGAGGGGGCGATCAAGATCACCAACGCGCACTACTACCTGCCCAGCGGGCGGAACATTCATCGGCTGCCGGACGCGGAGAAGTGGGGCGTGGACCCGCAGGACGGGTTCTACGTGCCGATGACGCCGGCCCAGGTCAAGGAGATGCTCAGGATCCGGCGGGAGGGCGACGTGCTGCGGGCGGCGACGGCGACGCAGCCGGCGCCGAAGGTGACGGCCCAGTGGATTGACGAGTATCTCAAGGACCCGCAGTTCGCGGCCGGGCTGCGGACGCTGGTCC
>JADZCW010000134.1 GCA_020851395.1 Phycisphaeraceae bacterium | reverse complement strand
TGGAAGCTGCGCCTTCCGGGGGCGGGACGGGATAACCACTGGCTCGATTGCCTGGTGGGGTGTGCGGTGGGGGCGAGTATGCAGGGGTGCGTGTTGTTTGGCACGGATGAGCGGCGAACGACGGCTCGGCCACGACTGCGGCTTTCGTCGCTGCAGGGGAAGAAGGCATGAGCACGTCTAATCCGGAGCCGATGGTCCCTAGGCCGCTTCATCTGTCGGCCGATACCCGTGGACTGGTCTGTTCGAAGTGCGGGTGCCGGGACCTGCGTGTGGTCTACACCCGCGCACGGCTCAGTTACATCCTGCGTCTGCGTCAGTGCCGGCATTGCGGCCGACGGGTGACGACGCGCGAGCAGGCGGCGGGGGTGTAAGTCAGTCAGCATTCCATTAGTGGAACAAACTGCCGCTCGACGGCAGTCACCCGTCGTTGTTGCCCGCTGCCCCTGATCGAGATTCCACGTCCCTGCAAATAGACAACGTCGGAGAGACGTGCCTTCGATGGCGGACGAAGCCGACATCACGATCGCCCAGAACGCCGCGTCGCCGCGCCGAGCGAAGGCTGACGGTGTGGAGGTCGAGCAGCATCCGCTGCCAGACCAGATCGCGGCGGACCGGTACCTGCAGAGCAAGAAGGCAGCTCGGACCAAGGGGTTAGGTGTGCCCCTAAAGAAGCTCTCGCCGCCTGGCGCGGATTAACGCTGTCACCCCCCCTACCGCACCCCTTGTGGATGCTCCATGCTCGGTTGGCTTAAACATCGCGTCGCCTCGCCTAAACCCCAGCGGCTGGTCATGCGCAGGCCGGTGGTGCGGATCGTCAAGGCGCGTTTCGACGCGGCGGTGACGAATGAGGAGAACCGCAGGCACTGGGCGAATGCGGATGGCCTCTCGGCCAACGCGGCGCTGAGTCCGCAGGTCCGGAGGACCTTGCGCAACCGGGCGCGGTACGAGGTGGCCAACAACAGCTATGCGCGCGGGATCGTGCTGACGCTGGCCAATGACACCGTCGGCACGGGGCCGAGTCTTCAGATGCTCACGGACACGCCGGCGACGAACCGGCGGGTGGAGGAGGCGTTTGGCGCGTGGGCGGAGGCGGTGAACTTGGCGGAGAAGCTCCGCACTATGCGGATGGCCCGGGCGGATAGCGGTGAGGCGTTTGCACTGCTGACGAGCAATCCCGCGATCGACCATCCTGTCCAGTTGGACATACGCCTGGTCGAAGCGGATCAGATCGCCACGCCGGCGTGGGGATTGGGTTGTGGATCCGACGACACGACGGATGGCATCGCCTTTGACCGTTACGGCAACCCCGTCGAGTACCACATGCTCCGGCGGCATCCCGGCGACGCAACCTACGCCCGCGGGATGGACGACTTCGAGCGTGTACCGGCCGGCGCCATGGTCCACTACTTCCGTGTCGACCGGCCCGGGCAGGTGCGGGGGATTCCGGACATCACCCCGGCACTGCCCCTCTTCGCCCAACTCCGCCGGTATACCCTGGCGGTGATTGCCGCAGCGGAGACGGCGGCGGACTTCGCGGCGGTGCTCTACACCGACGCCCCGGCCAACGGCGAGGCGGAGAGTGTCGAACCCATGGACATTGTCGAGCTTGAGCGCCGCATGGCCACGGTGCTGCCGGGCGGTTGGAAGCTCGGGCAGATCACGGCCGAGCAGCCGGCGACGACGTATGGAGAGTTTAAGAAGGAGATCCTCAACGAGATCGCCCGCTGCCTGAACATGCCCTTTAACATCGCGGCGGGCAATTCGTCGGGCTACAACTACGCCTCGGGCAGGCTCGACCACCAGACATACTACAAGAGTATCCGCGTCGACCAATCGCACCTCGAGGCGATGGTGCTCGATCGTGTCCTCGCGGCGTGGTTCAGCGAAGCCGTGTTGATCGACGACCTCTTGCCCCAGTCGCTGCGGTTGCGCGATTCACGCTATCCCCACCAGTGGATGTGGGACGGCCAGGAACACGTCGACCCGGCCAAGGAGGCCAACGCCCAGGCGACGCGATTGACCCGTTACACGACAACCTTGGCGAATGAGTACGCCAAGCAGGGCAAGGACTGGGAGACGGAACTCCGCCAGCGGGCCCGCGAACTCAAGCTCATGAAGGAACTGGGCCTGACCGCCGAGCAAGCGATGCCCGCGCCAGCTGAACCTGAACCCCAAGACGAGGAAGAGACCGATGAGCCGACCGCTCGTAAGGCCGCTTGAGGCCGCACAACCCGACCAGGACATGGTCAGCCTCACCGCCGCCATGCAGATCGACGCCCAGGCGTCGGCCTCTGACGAAGGCGCCACGCCGGCGCTTCCGCGCTTCAGCATGGTGGCTTACACGGGTGGAGCGATGCGTCTGGCGGGGTGGACGTTCCCGGTCGTCGTCGATCTGGCGGGGATGAACATCCCCTCGCAACTCCGCCCCATCCGTGTGGGACACAACACCGACCAGCGCGTCGGGCACACCACAGCCATCCGTGCGGACAACGGCCAACTCGTGGCCGGGGGCGTCGTCTCTTGCACGGGCCGCACCGCTCAGGAGGTCGTCGCCGACGCCCGTAATGGCTTCCCCTGGCAGGCGAGTATTGGGGCGGCGGTGGAGGAGTTCGAGTTCACCCCGGAAGGGCGCACCGTGGTCGTCAACGGTCGGGAGTTCACCGGCCCGGTCAACGTCGTGCGACGGTCGACCCTGGGCGAGATCAGCTTCGTGGACCTCGGCGCCGACGGCAACACGTCGGCCCGTGTGGCCGCTTCGGCCAAGAAAGAGAGTCAGAACATGGACGGTCAGGACCCCAAGAACCAGAACGAAGGCACCCAGGACACTTCCAACATCGAGGCGAAGG
>JADZCW010000133.1 GCA_020851395.1 Phycisphaeraceae bacterium | reverse complement strand
CGGATTTTGAATCCGTCGCGTCTGCCAGTTCCGCCACACCGGCTGGTGGAGGGGCGATTCTATCCGGGGCAAGGGCGGCGGCCAAACGCCGCGGCGGAGAGAGGTTTGTGACGGAATGGGAACAAGAAGGCTCGCGGCGTGATCCGTCTGGGAGCTGATCGTTAAGATGTCGGGGGTCGTTTGGTTTCCGGGGCCCGGCGTCGTCCGGGGACTCGCGGCCGTGGATCGCACGAGCCCGCACGTAATGGGGCGTGTTCAATCAGGTTTCTTGTCCGTGACCATCGCCCTGTGTACCGCGCCCCGGCATCTCTTCTCTACGGTGAGGCCCATCTCATGCAAACGCTTGCGCTGCTCGATTGGCTCGTGATCAGCCTGTATTTCCTGCTCCTGGTCGTCATTGTCTGGTGGTCGCAGCGCAGGCAGGACACCACGGCGGACTACTTCCTGGCGGGGCGGAATGTGGGATGGTTCGCGATCGGGGGATCGCTCTTCGCGTCGAACATCGGGTCCGAGCACATCGTGGGGCTGGCGGGGCAGGGGGCGACCAGCGGGATGGCGATGGCTCACTACGAGCTGCACGCGTGGATCATGGTGCTGCTGGCGTGGGTGTTTGTTCCGTTCTACTACCGGACGGGCGTGTACACCGTGCCGGAGTTTCTTGAGAAGCGGTTCGGGCCGACGGCGCGGTGGATCCTGTCGCTGGTATCGCTGCTGGCGTATGTGTTCACGAAGGTGTCGGTCACGGTGTACGCGGGGGCGCTGGTTTTTCAGACGCTCTTGCCGGACACGTTCGGTTCGCCGGAGAACGCGTTCTGGATCGGGGCGTTCCTGACGGTGATCCTGACGGGCGTGTACACGGTGTTCGGGGGGCTGCGGGCGGTGCTGTACACGGACACGGCGCAGGCGATCATCCTGCTGGTCGGTGCGGCGGCGATCATGGGCATCGGGCTGGAAAGACTCGGCGGATGGGGCGAGTTGCAGGCGACCGTGGCGGCGCAGGCGGATCGCTTCGCGCTGTGGCGGCCGGCCAATGACCCGGACTTTCCGTGGCTGGGGATCCTGATCGGCTCGCCGATCGTGGGGATCTGGTACTGGTGCACGGATCAGTACATCGTGCAGCGGACGCTGGCGGCGCGCGACCTGCGGACGGCGCGTCGCGGGGCGCTGTGGGGCGGGGTGCTCAAGACGTCGCCGGTGCTGATCTTTCTGATCCCCGGGCTGATCGGTTACGCGCTGCACCAGAAGGGCGTGATCCACATCCCGATCGACCCGAAGACCGGGCAGATGATGGGCGACCGGGTGTTCCCGACGCTGGTGACGTCGCTGCTGCCGGTGGGGTTGCGCGGGCTGGTGGTGGCGGGGCTGCTGGCGGCGCTGATGAGCTCGTTGTCGTCGCTGTTCAATTCGAGCGCGTCGCTGTTCACGGTGGACATCTATGAGAAGATCCGGCCGGGGCGGTCGGAGCGGCACCTGGTGCGCGTCGGGCGGGTGGCCACGGTGGCGGTGGTGCTGGCGGGGATGGCGTGGATCCCGGTGATGGCGAAGATCTCCGGGGGCGGGCTGTACTACTACCTGCAGAGCGTGCAGGCGTACCTGGCGCCGCCGATCACGGCGGTGTTCCTGCTGGGGCTATTCTGGCGGCGGATGAACAACCAGGGGGCGGTGTGGGGGCTGGCGCTGGGGATCGGGCTGGGATTGGCCAAGACGATCGTTCAGGCGATCTACGGGGCGGGCAAGGTCGAGGATCCGGCCGCCCTGGCGTGGATCGGCGATTTTAATTTCCTTTACTTCGCGGCGGTGCTGTTCGTCGTGACGGTCGTCATCATCATCGTCGCGTCGGTGCTTAGCGATCCCCCGCCACGGGAGAAGATCGAGGGACTGACATATGGCTCAGTCTCGACTGCGACCGCGGAAAAGACGTGGGGCGCGACGGAGGTTCTTCTGACGTGTGCTGTGCTGGGGGTCGTCGTGTCGATGTACCTGTACTTCTCGTTCTGGCTGCGTTGATGGCTAAGATGAACAAGAGAGCTGGGCACTGATGCCCGTCCTCGGCCGGGATGCACGGGCCCGCACGTGATGGGGCGTGTCCTTTTAAGGAGAACGCGTCATGACGGATGCAATCAGCGGAGCGATTTTCCCGAGCAATCGCGTGGGGCGGCAGACGTTCTTCGTGGCCAGCGCGATGGTGCTGCTGGGTTTGGGGTTGGGCGTGTATGTCAACAAGTGGTGGCTGCTGCTGGCGCTGATGCCGGGGATCGGGATGATGGTCACCGCGTTGTCGGGTTTCTGTCCGATGTCGTGGATGCTGGCGCGGATGCCGTGGAACGGCTCGGGGAAGTCGGGCGGGTGCTGCGGGGGGTGAGCGGGCCAGGCACGCGAGGATGCGATGATTGATGGCCGGGCCGGGGCAATTTCTTGCCATCCGCAGGCGCGTCAATCGCATCCTCCCTCATATCAGACAAAAATGTCTTGCCACATGCCGGTCGCGCGGTAGACTCGGGCAGCGGGTCGGTCATTTGTGAGAGATTGATGAGCATTCCACCTCGTCGACACCGTTTCGGTTTTCGAGGTTTTCAGGGTGCTGCGTGGTTGGCCATTGCGCTGACCGCCGGCGTGCCCACCCCCGCGCTCGGCGCGGGGGTGATCCAGAACATCAAGGTCTGGTACGACACCTCGGGGAACCCGATCTACAACAACGGCGGGAACATGATCCAGGAGGGAGACACCTTCTACTGGGTCGGATACGACACCGCGCCGGGGCACGACGGGAAGATCAATCTTTACGCGTCGAAGGACCTGGCGACGTGGGACTACGTCAAGCCGATCATCCAGCGGACGGGCGAGTTCTCCGACATCTGGTGGGCGGGTCGGCCGAGCCTGGTGCGGCGGTCGGACGGGAAGTATGTCTGCATCTTCGAGGCGGACGGGCCGAACTGGGATCGGCACAAGATCGGGTACGCGGTGGCGGACAGCATCGACGGGACGTACCACCGGACGAACGTCGAGTATCCCGAGGGGACGCGGACGGCGGGGGACATCTCGGTGTACCAGGAGGGAGACAGGGCGTACCTGCTGGCGACGATGGACGACGACATCTCCGGGACGAAGTACATGAACCGGAGCCTGGCGATCTATGAGCTGACGGAGGACTTCACGGGAGTGCAGGCGAAGTTGTACGACGGTTTCCGTAACGTCAACGGGGAGCCGGCCTGGCCGCCGAAGGAGCACTCGTCGCGCGAGGCGTCGCACATCTTCAAGAGGGATGGGATCTACTACTGGTTCAGCTCGGGGGTCAACGGATGGAACCCGACGGCGACGAAGTACGCCACGGCGACGGACCTGGCTGGGCCATGGTCGGAGCTGAAGCTGCTGGCGACGGACCCGCTCTCGACGAGTTCCTATTACACGCAGCATGACTTCGTGTTCCCGGTGGCGGGGCCGGAGGGGGTGACGTACGTCTACGTGGGGGATCGGTACAGCCAGTGGACGGGGATCGGGGTGGGGAGGAACGTCTTCCTGCCGTTGGAATGGGACGGGGACGTGCCGAGGCTGGTGTGGGAGGAATCGTGGAGTGTAATGATCCCCGAGCCGGTGGGGGTTGTGATGGCGGTGATCGGGGGGGTGGCGCTGACGGGGCGGAGGCGGCGAACGCGGTGAGAAAGAACAGCCAGGTGGATCTTGTCAGGGACGGATCACTCGGTAGAGTTGGCGGATGGGCCGGTGATGTGTGAGTGACTGATGAAAATCCGGACATGCCTTGGCCGCGTTGGGTTTCGTTTGTTCCGCAGCGCGGCGTGGCGGAGTATCGCGGCGGCGGTGAGCTTTTCGGGGGCCGTCCTCGCGGCGAGTGAAGGTGTGATTCAGAACGACACGCTGTGGCTCGACACCGAGGGCCGGCCGATCCTGTGCAACGGCGGCAACATGATCCGGGAGGGCGGGACCTTCTACTGGGTCGGTTATGACACGGCGCCGCGGCACAGGGGGGAGATCAACCTCTACGCGTCGGAGGATCTGGCGGCGTGGCGATTCGTCGGGACGATCATCAAGCGGACGGGGGAATTCGGTGACATCTGGTGGGCGGGGCGGCCGAGCCTGGTGCGTCAGCCGGGGACGGGCAAGTATGTCTGCATCTTCGAGGCGGACGGGCGGGGATGGAAGCACCACAAGATCGCGTACGCCGTGGCGGACCGGATTGACGGGGAGTATCACCTGGCCAACCTCGAGTACCCCGAGCCGGGGCGGTCGGTGGGGGACATTTCGGTGTACCAGGAGGGGGACCGGGCGTACGTGATGGCGGCGATGCATGACGAGATCGAGGGAAAGATCTATCTGGATCGCAGCATGGCGATCTTTGAATTGCGGTCGGACTTTCTGGGGGTGAAGGAGAAACTCTACGAGGGGTTCCGCAACGTCGACGGCAAGCCGGACCGGCCGTTGCGGCAGCACACGTCGCGCGAGGCGCCGCACATCGTCAAGAAGGACGGGGTGTATTACTGGTTCAGCTCGGCGCTGGTGGGGTGGAAATCGTCGGAGACGATGTACGCCACGGCGACGGATCTGGCCGGGCCGTGGTCGGAGTTGAAGCTATTAGCCACGGAGCCGCGGTCGACGGACTCGTTCAACACGCAGCATGACTTGATCCTCCCGATCGAAGGGCCGGCGGGCGTGACCTATCTCTACGTGGGGGATCGGTACAGCCAGTGGACGGGGGTCGGGGTGGGGCAGAATGTGTTCCTGCCGCTGGAGTGGCGGGAGGGCGTGCCGGTGCTGGTGTGGAAGAAGAGCTGGAGCGTGATGGGGCCGGGGCGGTGAGGAGGGGCGAAGGCAGGGAAGCGAGAGGCTTATTCGACGACGACGGCGGTGCCGCTGG
>JADZCW010000132.1 GCA_020851395.1 Phycisphaeraceae bacterium | reverse complement strand
GCGTTCGGAGACGGAGACGAGCATGATGTTCATGATGCCGACGCCGCCGACGAGCAGGGAGATGCCGACGACGCCGCCGGCGATGGCGGTGACGGTGGCGGCGATGGTGTTGAACTGCTGGAGGTAGTACTCGACGGACTCGACCTTGAAGTTGTCCTCCTGGTCGTGGCGCAGGCCGCGGGTGCGACGGAAGAAGAAGCGGACCTCGGCCATGGCGTCCTGGACGAGTTCGGGGGACTTGGAGGTGGCCATGACCTGCCAGGGGTTGAGTCCCATCTGGGTGAGGGTGGAGAAGGGGACGAAGACCTCGTCCTGCCGGCCGGTGTCGCCGAACATGGCGGACTCAACGCGGGTCTCGACGAGGCCGACGACGAGGTATCGCTGGTTTCCGCCGAGGACGATGGACTGGCCGACGGGGTCGCGGTCAAGTCGGAGGTTGTCGCGGACGGACTCGGTGATGAGGCAGACGTGTCGGGCGCTGCGTTCGTCGACGAGGGTGAAGGGCCGGCCCAGGAGGATCTTGCGGTTCTCGATCTGGTGCCAGGCGGGCTGGATACCCAGGACGCGGAGGGCGGAGATGGTGTAGCTGCCGTGGGTGGCGGTGGAGTTGTAGCCGCCGATGAGGGAGTAGGCGCCGACGGAGGGACAGTGGGCCATGAGGTCCTCGGTCTGCTTGACCTTGATGACGAGGTTGGGGTCCCAGCGTCGTCGTCGTTGCCAGGCGGGGTCCCAGGCGTAGATGAACAGGCGGTTGGTGCCCAGGGCCTCGAACTCGGAGAGGACGTTGGACTTGAGGCCGGAGAGGGCGGCGATGACGGCGGTGACGGAGGCGACGCCGATGACGATGCCGATGACGGTCAGGGCGGAGCGGGTCTTGTTGGCCCAGATCTGGCTGAGGGAGAGGACGAGGCTGACGCCGGCGATGCGGAGGAGGCTCAGGAGGGGTCGGAGAAGGATCATGTGGCCCCCTGTCTGTCGGCGGCCTGGCGCTGACGGAGGGCGGCGGCGATGGGGCCTACGGGGTCCTGGTCGACGGGGAGGTCGGAGTGGACCTTGCCGTCGCGCATGCGGACGATGCGTCGGGCGTGGGCGGCGACGTCGGCCTCATGGGTGACCATGACGATGGTCTGGCCAGCGGCGTGGAGCTGCTGGAAGAAGGAGAGGATCTCGTCGCTGGTGCGGGAGTCGAGGTTCCCGGTGGGCTCGTCGGCGAGGAGAATGGCGGGGTGGTTGATGAGCGCGCGGGCGATGGCGACGCGCTGACGTTCGCCGCCGGAGAGCTGATTAGGACGGTGGCCGGCGCGGTGAGTGAGATTGACGCGCTGCAGGGCTTCGGTGGCGCGGCGGTGGCGGTGGAGCCAGCCGTCGGGGGCGTACATCAGGGGGAGGGCGACGTTCTTTAAGGCGCTCAGGCGCGGCAGAAGCTCGAAGGACTGGAAGACGAAGCCGATGCGCTGATTGCGGACGACGGCGAGGCGGCCCTCGTCGAGGCGGGAGACGTCCTGGCCGTCGAGCTGGTAGGTCCCGCTGGTCGGGCGGTCGAGGCAGCCGAGGATGTTCATCAAGGTGCTCTTGCCGGAGCCGGAGGGGCCCATAATGGCGACGAACTCGTTGGCGGCGATGTCGAGGTCGACGCCGTCGAGGGCGCGGACTTCCTCGCCGCCGACGCGGTAGAGCTTGGTCGCGTTGTGGATGTGGATGACCATCGGGGGTGGGTGTTTGGCTGTTGGTTGTTTGGTCTTTCACCCCTCTGCCGGCCTCTGCCCTGGAGGGGAGAGGGGTCGGAGAGGCAAGGGCGGTGGTTACATCGGCGGGGGCGGCGGGGGGTGATGGTCGGCCTGCGGGTCCTCGTCGGATTTCTGCGTGGCTGTGCTGCCGGGGGTGGGACCCTCCTGTTTGCGGATGGGCTGGTCGTGCTTGAGCTTTTCGAGGACCTTGTAGGGGCCGGTGACGACCTCGTCGCCGTCATTGAGGCCCTGGAGGATGATGGTGCGGGTGGCGTCGCTGGGGCCGATCTTGACGGGGGTGGCGAGGGCCTTGCCGTCGACGTGGCGGTAGACGACGGGGGTGATGGTCTTCTTGGCTTCGACGAGGGGGCTCGAACGGATGTCGGAGGGCAGGGAATCGACCGAGGCGCCCAGGACGGACTGGCTGGGGACGGTCAGGACGTCGTGGTGCTCGTTGGTGAGGATCTCGACGTCGGCGCCCATGTCGGTGAAGATGGGTCGGTCGTCGTGGTCGAGTTCGACCTCGACCTTGTAGTATTCGTTGCTGCCGTAGGTGGTCTGGACGAGGCCGATGGTGCGGACGACGCCGGAGAATTCCTGGTCGGGGTAGGCGAGCAGGTGTGCCTTGGCGCGCTGGCCGACCTTGACGTTGGGGATGTCGTTCTCGTTGACCTCGGCGGCGACGAGCATGGTCGAGAGGTCGGCGACCTCGAGGATGACGGTGCCGGCGTTGTTCATGGTGCCGGTCATGACCAGTTCGCCGACCTCGGCGTTGACTTTGGTGACGACGCCGTCGATGGGGGAGAACATCTGGGCGTAGCTGAGGTTGTCGCGGGCGCGGGCGACATCGGCCTCGGAGGCTTCGAGGGTGTGCTCGAGGACGACGAGATTTTTGCGGGAGGCGTCGAGGGATTGCTGGGCGGCGGCCTTCTCGGCGGTGAGGCGGTCGAAGGCGGTCTGGGCGTCGTCGACGGCGGACTGGGAGACGTCGCCGGTGGCGATCAGCTGGGTCTGGCGGTCGAGATCACGCTGGGCCTGGACGAGGGAGGCATCGGTGGACTGGAGCTGGGACTCCTGGCTGGCGATGCGGGAACGTTCGACCTCGATCTGGGCGGCCTGTGCGGCGTAGCGGGCCTCGGTGGAGCGGAGGGCGGCTTGAAGATCGGTGGCGTCGAGTCGGACGAGGAGTGAGCCGGGCTTGCCGTCGCGCTCACCGGTGACTTGCTGGCCCTGCTTGAAGGGGAGCTCAACGATGCGGGCTGAGACGCGGGCGCTGATGGAGACCTTGGTTTTAGGCTCGATGGTTCCGGGGGCGCGGACGGTCTCGGTCAGGGAGGTGGGGGTGACTTTCTCGAGCAGGACGTCGGTGGGGGTCTGGGGCTTGGAGGCGCCGCGGCCGAGCCAGAAAAGGACGACCACGACGGCCAGGACTGCGAGCCCCCCTACCGTCCATGTCTTGCTTCGGATCTTCAATGGAGCGTTTCCTTGATGTGGGTACTCGGTGCGGCGGGGCGGGGTTCAGGCGGGCGAGGGGAAGAATCACACACGAGGGTATTTTCTAGTGACCATGATCCGTTAAAGCATGGGTTTTGTCTTGTCAT
>JADZCW010000131.1 GCA_020851395.1 Phycisphaeraceae bacterium | reverse complement strand
TCGCGTCCCAGTAGACGTCGAAGGCGATCACCTTCATGTCAAACGCCAACGCCCGCTTGGCCACTTCCTTGCCGATCCGGCCCAGGCCGAGAATGCCCAGCGTCTTGCCCGCCAGCTCGCTGCCGGTAACGCGCTTCCACTGACCCTCCTTGACCCAGTTGGTGTGCTCACGGAGTTTCTTGGCCAGCATGATCATCAGCCCGAAGCAGTGCTCCGCCACCGTCGTGTGATTGACGCCGGGGGTGAACATCACGGGGACCTTGAGCTCGGTGGCGGCCTTGACGTCGACGCTGTCCAGCCCGATGCCGTACTTGCTCAGGACCTTCAGGCGTGGCAGGGCGGCCGAGATGACCTTGCGGGTGATCACGTCGTCGCCGTGCAGCACGCCGTCGATGCCGCCGCCATCGGTCACGAGCTTGAGCATCTGGTCCTCGGGCAGCGGCCCGCGGGCGCGGACGATCTCGTGCCCGCTGGCGGCCAGGAGGTCGTGATGCTTCCCCGGGGTGTCCTGGTAGCTGGTGGTGGTCAGCAGAATACGCATAGCCATGTCCTTGGATTCTCCCTGCCCCCTGCTCATGTTGGTGGAGCAAACAGCGTAACGATCCGCGGTTGTCTGGCAAACAACGCCCTCTCCCGACGGAAAATCCGTTGATTTCAGGCTGAGGAATTCAGGCCTTGAGTCGCCCGGCCTCGAGCGTGACCTGCCGGTCGGCCGCGGCGGCGATCTTGGCGTCGTGGGTGACCATGACGATGGTCTGGCCCGCCCGGTGGATCGTCTGGAAGACCTCGAGGATCTGCCGGCCCGTCGCGGCGTCGAGGTTGCCCGTCGGCTCGTCAGCCAGCAGCACGGCAGGGGAGTTGATCATCGCCCGCGCGATCGCCACGCGCTGCCGTTCGCCCCCGGAGAGCTTATTCGGTCGATGACGCAGCCGCTCACCGAGGCCGAGCTGGCCCAAGAGCTCAGCCGCCCGCTTGCGCCGTTCGTCGCGGATCGCCCGCCAGCCCGTCACCGGGCTGCTGATCATCGCCCCGATCAGCACGTTCTCCAGGGCATTGAGCTCCGGCAGCAGGTGATAGAACTGGAACACAAACCCCACGTCCCGCCCCCGGAAGCTGTCGATCCAACTCGTCGACTGCCCCCAGACCGACTCCCCCCGGAAGATGACTTGGCCGCGTTGGGGACGGTCCAGGCCGCCCAGGGCGTGCAGCAGCGTGCTCTTGCCCGACCCCGAAGCCCCCAGCACCGCCACCCACTCGCCCTCAGCCACGCCCAGGTCCACGCCGCGCAACACGTGCAGGTCCTCATCGCCCATGCGGTAGGTCTTGTGCAGACCCTGGGCCTGGAGGATCGACGGGGCGTGGGTGGCGGCGGTGGGGGGCATGACGGTGTTCCGACGGTTACTCGTATCGCAGGGACTCGACCGGGTCCAGCCTGGCGGCCAGGATCGCCGGCACCAACGCGCCCAGCACGCTGGCGACCGTCGCCCCGGGCACGATCCAGGCCACGTCCATCCCGTCGATCTGATTGGGAATGCGGTCGAAGTAGTAGACCTCGGGGTTCCACATCTGGAAGCCGATGGTGCGGGCCAGGAAATCCTGGATCTCGTTGATGTTCCACACCACCCCGCAGGCCAAGAGCAGCCCCAGCAAGGAGCCGATGATCCCGATCGCCAGCCCGTAGCCCAGGAAGATCGAGGCGATGCCCTCTCTCGACGCGCCCAGGGCCCGCATCACGCCGATATCGCGAGTCTTCTCCAGCACAATCATGTAGAAGATCACCGCGATCATCGCGAAGGCCACCACGCTGACGACAATGAACAGGAACGTCACCATCAGCTTTTCTTTCTCGATCGCCCCGAGCAGTGAGCCGTGCATCTCCCGCCAGGTCTGCACCCAGACGGGGGGCATCTCGGGCTCGTCGGCCTGGATCGCGGCGGCGACCTGTTCGACCTTGAGCTTGAGCGCCTCGGCGGTGACGCCCGGGGCGGCCTTGATCATGACCATGCTCGCGCGAGCCGAGACCATCTCGTCGGTCTCCCGGCCCGTCTCGGGGTCGAAGCGCTTGTGCGCGTCCATGCGGAGCATGCGCTGCAGCTCGTCGAAGGGCAGGTAGATGCGGTTCTTGTCGATCTCGTAGAGCCCGGACTTGGACTCGTTGACCACGGTGAACCGCCGCACGGCCGGATCGAGCACGCCGCCCTGACGGGTCATGGGCAGCACGGTGACGGTGATCTGCCTCGCGGCCGCGGCGCGGAGCGGGCTGTTGTTGAAGTCATACTGCCCTTGCGCGTCGCGATGGCTGTAAGGGTTGACCTCGATGCCCAGGATCGCGCCCCGCGGCGATTCCGCCGGCATGCGCGGCGACTCGGGCGACGCCTCGTCCGCCCGCCAGCCTGGCGGCACGGCGAAGCTCATGCCGTAGTCGCGGAAGTCATGCTCGCGATAGAAGGCCAGCACCCGCTCGCGCTCGGCCTTCGACTCCGGCGTAAGATCGGGGCCCACGCTGTCGAACAGCTCCCGGATGCTGTCGGCCAGGCGATCGCTCGTCCAGTAGAGCGTGCCCTTGAACCCCGTGACGCCGTCGAATCCCCTGGGATCGATGCCGTAGATCTCGACGGTGTGCGTGAGGTTCTCCATGCGGACGAGCCCGAAGGCCTGGATCATCGCCGTTGCCCCAGCCACCTCGGGCACCTTCGTCAGACGCTCGATCAACGTCTCGTAGTGCGGCAGGCCCGACAGGTCCGACATGATCGTCACGTCGCTGGTGACGCGTCTTGCCGCGTCGCGGAACATGTCCAGAAAACCGCCCATGACGCTGACGACGATGATCACCATCGCCGTGCACAGCGTCACCGCCAGCACCGCGAACATCGGCGCCAGCTTCCGCCGCAGATACCGCAGGATGAGCGTCAAGACGTACATGGGGTACCAGTGTATCAACCACCAAGACACCAAGGACACCAAGAAGAAAGTTCCCCGGATGCGTTAGAGGACAACACGCATGATTCCGTCGCGTAATACGGGGACGTTGAAGTTCAGCAACAAGCCGAGTCTCAGTCCCGTGGCCCTGAGGTAAGAGAGCAGTTGGGCTTGATGGATGGTGGCCAGGGACTCGACGGCCTTGAGTTCAACGATGACCTGGGAGTCAACCAGAAGATCGAGCCGGCCTTCGCCCACAGGCTGGCCCTTGTACCGAAGTTCAATGGGTACCTGTTGCGAAAAGGCCAAGCCTCGCAGGCTCATCTCCACGGCCATGGCTTTTTCATAGATCACTTCCAGGTAGCCAGGCCCCAAGGT
>JADZCW010000130.1 GCA_020851395.1 Phycisphaeraceae bacterium | reverse complement strand
TACGGGGCGGCGGTGTGGTCGGGGGATATTGATTCGACGTTCGAGTCGCTGGCGAATCAGGTGCGGGCGGGGCTGAACATCGGGATGTCAGGGATCCCGTGGTGGACGACGGACATCGGCGGGTTCCTGTTTGCCGATCCGGAGTCGGAGTATTTCAGGGAACTGATCGTGCGGTGGTTCCAGTTCGGCGTGTTCTGCCCGCTGTTTAGGCTGCATGGGTATCGGCAGCCGGTGACGCCGGAGACGGGCGGGCCGAATGAGGTTTGGTCGTTTGGGGAGAGGGCGTATGGGGTCATCAAGGAACTGCTGTTCCTGCGCGAACGGCTCAAGCCCTACATCATGGAGCAGATGAAGACGGCCCACGAGAAGGGGACGCCGGTGATGCGGCCGGTGTTCTTTGATTTCCCGCGGGACGCTGGGGCGGCGGGCATCGAGGATCAGTTCATGTTTGGGCCGGACGTGATGGTGGCGCCGGTGCTGGAGCAGGGGGCAGTGAGGCGGTCGGTCTATCTGCCGGTGGGGGCGGCTTGGACAGATGCTTACACGGGGCAGAAGTTTGAGGGCGGCGTGAGGATTGACGTCGATGCGCCGCTGGAGAAGGTGCCTGTTTTCCTGCGGGATGGGGCGAGGCTGCCGATTACGGGGTAAGGGTGCGGTAATTGAAAGACAACCCAGGCATGCCATGCCTGGGCTTAGGAGATTGCAGTTGAAGATCTACATTCTGGCGGACATGGAGGGGATCAGCGGGATTCGTCGGGCGACGCAGGTGGACCCGCAGAGCGCGGAGTATCACGGCGAGGGTCGATCACTGATGATGCGGGAGATCAACGTGGCGATCGAGGCGGCCTTCGCGGCGGGGGCCACGGAGGTGGTGGCCTGCGATACGCACGCGAGTGGGGGGCAGGTGCGCGTGGGGGAGATGGACGCGCGGGCGAGCTACGAGACGCCCGGGCCGGGTCGACCGATGCCTTCGTTGGATGGGTCGTTCAGCGGAGTGATCCTGCTGGGGCACCACGCGCGGGCGGGAACGCTTGATGCGTTCCTGGATCACACGATGGATTCGTCGGCCTGGTTCGAGTTCAGGATCAACGAAGCAGTGGTGGGCGAGATCGGCATCGAGGCGGCCTGGGCGGGACATCATGACGTGCCGGTGATCATGGTCAGCGGGGACGCGACGACGGAAGTGGAGGCCAGGGCGACGCTGGGCGACGTCGAGACGGCGGTGGTCAAGTGGGGGATTGGAAGGCAGACGGCCAAGTGCCTGTCGCTGCCGAGGGCCCATGAAGTGATCGCGGGCGCGGTGCGGCGGGCGGTGGAGCGTGCGGGGCGGAAGGAGTTTCGGCCGTACAAGCCCAAGCTGCCGGCGGAGGCGAGGCTGACGCTCTACCGGTCGGACATGGCCGACGGGATGACAAGTCGAGGGTGGGAGCGCGTCGACGCGCGGACGGTCAAGAAGGTGGTTCAGTCGATGCCGGAAATGCGATGGTGAGCGTCAAGCTCTGAACTGAAAGGCGGACGTGATGCATCCATATCGCGTCGGTGAGAATCATCGATATTTCGTCGATCCCGCGGGTAAGCCGGTGTTCTGGCTGGGGACGACGCAATGGCAGCTCTTCCGCGAGTACAGCCTGGATGAGGCGCGGGTGATCATCGAGCGCAGCCGGGCCCATGGGATCAACGTGATCCAGGTCATGCTGCTGGGCGTGGGGGAGGGGACAGACCCGAACCTTCACGGGCAGAAGCCGTGTCACGATGACGACCCCCGGAAGCCGAACGAGGCGTACTTCAAGAACGTTGATGCGGTCATGGAGATCGCGCGGGCGCATGGCGTGGCGATCTCGATGACGGTGTACCATCAGCGCTACCGCCAGCGGATCACCCTGGAGAAAGCGCGGGCGTGGGCGATGTGGTTGTCCAAGAGGTATCGGGCGTTTCCCAATCTGATCTGGTCGACGACGCCGGAGGCGAAGCCGGAGTTCGTGCCGATCCTGCGTGAGCTGGCGGCGGGGCTGCGCGCCGGCGACGGCGGGGGGCACATGATCACGTTCAAGCCGGACCCGTCGCCGTTCTCGTCGAGTTTCATTCACGAGGAGCCTTGGCTGGACTTTAACAGCATGCAGACGTGGGCGGACGTGCAACTCATCTATCCGTTCGTGACGAAGGACTACCACCTTAAGCCCACGAAACCCGTGGTGATGGCGGAGGGGGCGTACGAGGCGGGATCGGAGTATGGGTTTGACGTGTCGCCGCTGTGGGTGCGCCGGCAGGCGTATTACTCTTGCCTGGCGGGGTCGTCGCACACGTACGGGCACAACGACAGTTGGCGAGTGCTGCCGACGTGGCGAGCGGCGCTCGACGCGCCCGGGGCGCGGCAGATGGGGATCATGCGGAAGATGTTCGAGGCACGGGACGAGTGGTGGGAGCTGACGCCGGACCAGGACGTGCTGGCGGCGGGTGGGCGTGTCGAGGGCAAGATCCTCAATCTCTCGGCGCGGCACAAGGACGGGCGGTGGGTGATGGCGTATCTGGCGGAGCCGGCGACGGTGTCGGTGCGGCTGGACAAGCTGGCCGGGCCTGGCGCGGCGCAGTGGATTGATCCGCGGGACGGCAAGGCATTGGACGCGGGTCGCGTGGCCGACCGCGGCACGGCGTCGTTCACCACGCCGGCGGGGTGGGAGGACGCGGTGCTGGTGCTGACAGCGGGCAAGGGCGCCTGAGGTTGTCGGCGAGGGTGCATCCAACTGGAGACGAGCGATGGTCAAGCTGGTGCTGACATTGTTCGCGACGAAGGATGTGGCGAAGATGCGGGCGTTCTACCGGGAGATCCTGCAGGTCGAGCCGCGGATCTACGGGGAAAACTCGTGCGAGTTCCCGACGCCCGGGGGGAGCCGGTTGTTTATCGAGGAGCCGACAGGGATCAATGAGCACTGCCCGGGCGGGCTGCGCACGGAGCCGAATCCGGGGGTGCTGCTGGACTTTGAGGTGGACGATCCGGACGCGCACTACGCCCGGCTGTCAAAGATGGGGCTTCACTTTGACGAGCCGATCCGGAC
>JADZCW010000129.1 GCA_020851395.1 Phycisphaeraceae bacterium | reverse complement strand
GGGGGGAGACTACTTCTTCTCGCCGGAGCGGAAGTCGTTGTCCATCAGGGTGCGGACCTGGTCGGTGATGTCCAGGCCGTCGGCGGCCCAGACGACCTTGCGGGACTGGATGACCTCGGCGAGGTTCTCGGGCTTGAGGTTGTCGAGGTTGGCGCCGATGCGGTCGAGCGGCTGCTCCTTGTAGAGGACCAGGTCGTAGCCGTTGCTCTTGGCCACGCGCTCCGAGGCGGCGAGGAACTTCTGGTAGAGCTCGAAGATCCGGCGGGTGCTCTCGCGGCTCATGCGCTGGGTCTGGAAGACGCTCCAGGTCTGCAGCTCGATCTGCTTCATCTGCAGCTGCTGCTGCTTGGCGTTGTAGTCGTCGGTGCCGACGGCCAGGTACTTGAGGTCGGAGTCGAGCTGCTTGAGCTCGTCCTTGCGGATGCGTTCCTCGTCCTTGAGCTTGGTGGCCTCGGCCTGAAGCTCGGCCTCGACCTGGGCCTTTTCCTCGAGGGAGTTCAGGACGCCCGAGACGTCGACGATGGCCACGACGATGGGTTTGGCGGCCGGGGCGTGGTCCTGGGCGATGACGAGCCCCGCGGCCAGGAGGATGACGAGCGGGAGGATCCATGCGGTCTTGCGGGTCATGAGAGTTGCCTCTTTCTTGGGTCGAGCGGGGCGGTGGTTCGGGTTCTCGCCGGTGGGCCGGCCAAGCAACGTACGTCGGCCGGGGCGGGCGGGTTTGTCAGATTATTGGAAAGGCAGGGCGATGTCGAAGCTGATCAGCCGGGACTGGTCGCCGTCCTGCTTGAGGATGGGGAAGCCGAAGTCCAGGGCGATCGGGGGGCCCTTCTGGTTGAAGAAGGGCACGCGCAGTCGCAGGCCGGTGCCGATGGCCACGCGGTACTCGTCGAAGCCGACGTCGGTCTGTACGGTGCCGGAGTCGACGAAGACGACCCAGCGGACCATGTCCTCGTAGACGGGGACGTTGTACTCCAGGCCGGCGAGGAAAAGCCAGTTTCCGCCGACAGCACGGTCGGTGACCACGAGGCCGGAGGTGATGCCGCGTGGCCCGACGCCGCGGTAGTCGAAGCCGCGGAAGTTGCGGCCGCCGGCGTAGAGCCGTTCGAAGGTCGGAGCGTCTTCCTCGATGATGTAAGCGACGCTTGATCGGAAAGTCAGGACGGACTTGCGGCCGAGGTAGTCTTCCTCGACGGTCCAGAACTTGTAATAGTCGGCCGAGACGGTGGTGAAGTCGAAGTCGCCGAGTGGACCGGCGCGTTGCAGGGCGAGGGTCAGCTCGGATCCCTCGGTGGGGAAGACGCGCGAGTCGGTGGTGCTGCGGGTGATCGACGGGCCGAGTGAGGTGATGAAGCTCGAGCCCTGGACGTCCTCAACGTCCACGGGGACGACGGGATCGAGGTCGTAGATGTCAACGGCCTCAGCGCGGGCCTGGATGGAGCCGGACCAGGTGTCGGAAAAGTTGCGGCCCGGGCCGATGATGGCACCGAGGCGCCCCTCGCTCCAGTCCAAGCGGTCGCGTTGGGTGATGTAGGCGCGGACGTCGAAGAAGTTGTCGGTGTCAAGGAAGGAGGGCTCGCGGAACGAAAAGCCGTACTGGCTGTTGTCGACGCCGGGGTTGAGATTAAGGGAGAAGTACTGACCGGCGCCGCGGAAGAAGTTGCCGGGGGCGGCGATATCAAAGTTACGCTGGGTCAGGGTGATCGAGCCAAACAGGCCCAGGTCGGAGCTGACGCCCAGGCCCACGCCGACCGAGCCGGTGCTGGCCTCCTCGACCTCGACGAGCACGTCGCGGGTGGTCTGGCTGGGGTCGCCGAGGACGGTGATCCGGCTCTTGGAGAAGAAGGGAGACTCGGAGAGGCGCTGCTTGGTCTTCTCCATCATCTGGCGGTCGAACCGGCGGGCGGGGGTCAGGCCGCGAAGGTCGCGGAGGACGACCTTGTCGCGGGTGACGCGGTTGCCTCGGATCTCGACGACGCCAACGACGTAGGGGTGGCCCTCCTCGAGGGTGATCTCCAGGTCGACGACGGGCTCGGTCTCGTGGAAGAGGCGAGCGACGCCGGCGGTGGTCTCGATGTAACCGATCTTGCCGTAGAGGTTGAGGACGGCCTCCTGGCTGGCCAGGGCGCCCTTGCGGGAGTAGATGTCGCCGGACTTCATGGGCATGGCCAGAGCGATCTGCTCGGTGTTGAAGGCGGCGTTGCCGGAGATGCGAACGTCGCCGACGGTGTACTTCGGGCCCTCCTCGATGAGGAAGACGACCACGGCGTCCTTCTGGTTGGGCGAGAGGTCGACGCGGCGGCCGACCTGGGCGTCGAGGTAGCCGCGGTCCTGATAGAACTCGCGGACGCCGGCGACGTCGAGCTCGATCTGGTCGCGGTTGAGGTCGGTCTTGCGCCAGAACAGGAGGGGGATGAGGGACTTGGAGCGGACCTGGGAGGAAAGCTGGCGGCCGGTGAAGGCGCGATTGCCCTCGTAGCGGATGGAGCGGATGCGGACGTGGGGCCCCTCGCGGACCTTGAAGATGAGGATGCCCTGATCGTCGAGGAGTTGGCGGTCGACCTCGACCTCGGTCAGGAAGTAGCCCTCGTTGGCGTAGGCGGACTTGATCTTGGCGACGGCTTGGTCGATCAGGAAGCGGTCGATGGGGTCGCCGATCTTCAGCAACGACTCGTCGAGGAGCTTGCGGTCGGAGATGTTTTTGTTGCCGACGACCTGCAGGTCATTGATCAGGGGCTGCTCATCGACGACGTAGGTCAGGACGAGCGAGCCGTCGGTGCGCTGCTGGACCTGGGCGCGAACACCGGCGAACTTGCCCAGGTGCTCGATGCGGACGATGTCGTTGTCGACGATCTGGGGGTCGAAGGCGTCGCCGGGCTGGACGCGGATCTGATTGCGGACGAGGGTCTGGGGGACCAGTCGCAGGCCCTGGACGTTGACCTCGGCGACGGGCCGGCCGGTGAACTCGAGGTAGGTCTGGCCCCGGGCCGGCAGCAGCGTGATCCACCACGTCGCCAGGAGCAGCACGGTGATCCGAAAGGCTGGACGAGGCGAGATGTAGGTCACGCGGGCCTCCGTCAGACGCCCGATCCACGGGGAGCGGGCTGGACAAGACAGAAGTTTACTGGTTCGGATGATCGGTGGCCAACGTCAAGGAGAAGATGGGGAAGAGGTTGGGGATTGGCGCCTCGGCGGGAACAAACCGCGCACGGGCATGGCAAGGGCTGATGGGGCGGCTGGGCGCAGGGCCAGGGAGTGGGAACCGTGGCAGAGAGGAGTCCCCCGGCGTTGTGGAGCGGATAACCGCACCCGGACGCTGGCGGTTGACGCGGCCCAGGGGCGAGCATCATCGGTGCAGGTGGCCCTGAATTGGCGGGAAAACACATGATCGTCGGTTGCTGGGGACCCGGTGGGGCCCTAAACTTATGGGGCTTGGCGGACGATGCGCAAGGATGGCTCGAAGCCTGCGCCGCAAGCTAGAAGCTCAGCCTGCACGACGCGGCGGCGTCGGATCCGTCAGGCCGGGCCCTCGCCATGAAACGACCGTCTGAAAAGGACTTGCGGATGACCATCACCACCGCGCCGCCCAGTGGAGCCCCGGCGAGCGATCGGCCGAGCCCTGCCCCGTCGGACGCCCTGGATGCCAAGGCTCTCTTGGGGCTGCTCGAGCAGATGCTTCTGATCCGGCGGTTCGAGGAGCGGTGCGCCCAGAGCTATCAGCAGGCGAAGATCGGGGGGTTCTGCCACCTGTACATCGGGCAGGAGGCGGTGGCGGTGGGGTCGATCGCGGCGGTCCGGCCGGAGGACCCGATCATCACGGCCTACCGCGACCACGGGC
Source organism: Phycisphaeraceae bacterium (assembly GCA_020851395.1). Taxonomy (GTDB): domain Bacteria; phylum Planctomycetota; class Phycisphaerae; order Phycisphaerales; family Phycisphaeraceae; genus JADZCW01. Next base: position 27,650 of record JADZCW010000129.1, on the reverse strand, counting down.
ACGCCCTGGCGCGGGGGATGGACCCGCGGCACTGCATGGCGGAGATGTTCGGGAAGATCACCGGCTGCGCCAAGGGCAAGGGCGGGTCGATGCACATGTTCGACAAGCCGCACCACATGTACGGCGGGCACGCGATCGTCGGCGGGCAATGCCCCCTGGGCGTGGGGCTGGCGTTCGGGATCCAGTACAACAAAGAGGACAAGGTCTGCTTGTGCTACTTCGGGGATGGGGCGCTCAACCAGGGCGCGGTGCACGAGGCGATGAACCTGGCGGCGATCTGGAAGCTGCCGATCCTGTTCGTGGTCGAGAACAACCTCTACTCCATGGGCACGCACATCGCGCGGGGGACGAGCATGGCCGACAACCTCGCGGCCAAGGCGGGGGCGTACGGGATGCGCTACGCTGAGTGCGACGGGATGGGGGTGCTCAAGGTCTACGACTGCTTCAAGACCGAGGCTGATCGGACGCGGGCGGGCGAGGGGCCCTGCTTCATCAACGTCGAGACGTACCGCTTCAAGGGCCACTCGATGTCCGACCCGCAGAAGTACCGGACCAAGGAAGAGGTCGAGGAGTTTGAGGAACAGGACTGCATCCAGCGGCTGCGGCGGAGGATCCTCAACCGAAAGATGGCCACCGAGGACCAGATCCAGGCGATCGACGACAAGTGCAAGAAGCTGGCGATCGAGGCGGTGAAGTTCGCGGACGAATCGCCGGCGATTGGCGTGGACGAGCTCTACACGGATGTGTACAGCCAGCCGTTCGGGCCGTACAAGCTCGGACAGCCGGCGGAAGGTTTCCGTGAATAGTTCGCCCGCCCACCCCCCTACCGCTCTTTCCCCGATTCACATTCCCTCCCGGACACCCCTATGACTCGCAAGATCCAATTCCGCGAAGCGCTCAACGAGGCCATGTGCGAGGAGATGGAGCGTGACCAGCGCGTCTTTCTCATGGGCGAGGAGGTCGCGTACTACAACGGGGCGTACAAGGTCAGCCAGGGCATGCTCGAACGGTTCGGGCCGCAACGGGTGGTGGACACGCCCATCAGCGAGACGGGGTTCGCGGGACTCGGCGTGGGGGCGGCGATGTACGGGCTGCGGCCGATTATTGAGTTTATGAGCTGGTCGTTCTGCCTGGTGGCGGCGGATCAGATCATCAACAACGCGCCGAAGATGCTTTACATGTCGGGCGGGCAGTTCAAGGTGCCGATCGTCTTCCGCGGGAACAACGGCGCGGGCGGGCAGCTCGGGTCGACGCACTCCTGGGCCGTCGAGTCGATGTTCTCCTGCGTGCCGGGGCTGAAGATGGCCATCCCCGCGACACCGCGCGACGCCAAGGGACTGCTCAAGTCGTCCATCCGGGACGACGATCCGGTGTTCTTCCTCGAGTCCGAACGCATGCTGGGGCTGGGCTCGCGTGGCGACACGGATTTCTCCCGCTACCTCAGCGGCCGGTGGGCCCCCCCCACCGTCGAGGAGGACGCGGACTTCCTGATCCCCTTCGGGCAGGCGGAGATCAAGAAAGAGGGCAAGGACTGCACGGTCGTGGCCCTGGGCCGGACGGTGCACTTCGCCCTCGAGGCGGCCGAGCAGCTCGAGCAGGAAGGGATCGACGTCGAGGTGGTCGACCCGCGGACGATCCGGCCGCTGGACATCGAGACGATCCTGCGGAGCGTACGCAAGACGAACTACTGCGTGATCGTGGACGAGTGCTGGCCCTTCGCGTCGATCGCGTCGGAGATCGCGGCCCAGGTGTACGAGGGTGCGATGGACGACCTGGACAACAAGGTCATCCGGGTGAACAACGACGACGTGCCGGCCCCCTACGCCCGTCACCTCGAGCAGGAGATGCTGCCGCACGCCAGGAAGATCGTCGAGGCGGTGCGGGCGGCGACGTACAACAGCTGATTTCCTTGGTTGACGCCGAGTGACCGGGGCATCCTGCCCGTGGCGGGGGATCGCCCGTCTGTACAATGTGACGCATGAGTGAGATTTTTCGGCATTGTCTGGCCAACGGGCTGTGGCTGCTGGCCGAGCCAGTGGAGGGGGCGGCGTCGCTGGCGATGTCGCTCCTGACGCCATCAGGGGTGGCGTACGAGCCGGCGGGGCAGCAGGGCGCGGCGGCGCTCCTGGCGGAGATGGTCTGTCGGGGGACGATCGACCGAGATGCACGAGCCCACAGCGAGGCGTTGGACCAGCTCGGCGTGCAGCGTGGGACGGCCGTCGAGACGCGGTATCTGCACCTGGGGGCAACGATGATCGGGCAGATGGCGGCGCAGGCGATGCCGCTCTTGCTGGACATGATCCGTCGGCCGCGGCTGGACCCGGTGCAGCTCGAGCCGAGCCGGGAACTGGCGGTGTCGGCCATCGATTCGCTCGAGGATGAGCCGGAGGAGCGGATGTTCGTGCGGCTGCGGGGCAGGCACATCCCGGCGCCGTTCGGAAGGTCGCTGCTGGGCGAACGGGAGGACCTCTTACAGATTGACGCTGGGTCGCTGCGGCGGTTCTGGGAACGAACGGCGTCGCCGGCAGGATCGGTGCTGGCGTTCGCGGGGAAGTTCGACTGGCCTGCGTTGCGAGACCAGGTTGAGGCGCTCTTGGGGGACTGGTCGGGCGAGCCGTTGGCGGCCGCGACGCCGATGCCGGCGCAGCGCGGGTACCTGCACGACCCCGCTGACTCGCAGCAGGTGCACATCGGGCTGGCGTACGACGCGCCCCCGGAAGTCGATCCGGCGAGCGTGATGCAGCGGGTGGCGGTGGCGGCACTGTCGGGGGGGATGTCGGGCCGACTGTTCACGGAGGTGCGTGAGAAGCGCGGGCTGTGCTACGCGGTTTTCGCGCGGTACGCGGGGGATCGGGAGCGGGGTTTGGTGCTGGCCTACGCGGGGACGTCGCCGCCGCGGGCGCAGGAGACGCTGGACGTGCTGGTCGAGCAGCTGCGGGGGGTGTCGGACGGCATCAGCCAAGAGGAATTCGACCGGGCGGTGGTGGGGATGAAGTCGAACCTGGTGATGCAGGGCGAATCGACCAGCGCCCGGGCCCACGCGATCGCCGGCGACCAGGCGGAATTGGGCCGGCCGCGGACACTCGACGAGCAGCGAGTGGAGATCGAGGCGGTGAGCCTTGAGGGGCTCAATGAGTACCTTCGCACCCACGTTCCGGGGGCGGGGGAGGGGGCGATGACGATTGTGACGACGGGGCCGGCGGCGTTGAACGTTCCGGCCTAGAGCCCACTGCGGCCTGCCGGGCAGGCCCCACCGCGGATCGCGGACGATGCGCATCCTGATCACCGCTGGACCGACGCGCGAGCCGATCGATGCCGTTCGCTACCTGAGCAACCGCTCGAGCGGGCGGATGGGCGTGGCGCTGGCCGGGGCGGCGGCCGAGGCGGGGCATGAAGTGACGCTGCTGCTGGGGGCTGGGGCGAGCGTGGAGGCTGAGGGCGGCGCGGCGCGATGCCGGGTGATTCGCTTTGAATCGACGGCCGACCTGGAATCGCTGCTGGCAGAACACTTCCCGGGGCATGACGTGCTGATCATGGCGGCGGCGGTGGCGGACTATCGGCCCAGGCCGACGACGGGCAAGATCGAACGGAGCAGGGGCGAACCACTGGACCTGCGGCTCGAGCCGACGCCGGACCTGGTCGCTGCGGTGGCGGCGGAGAAGCGGTCGGATCAGAGGGTCATCGCCTTCGCGCTCGAGGAGCCGGAAAGGCTTGAAACTCGCGCGGCGGAGAAGCTGCGTAAGAAGAAGGTCGACGCGATCGTGGCCAATCCGCTGCGGACGATGGACGCCGGGACGGTCGAGGCGGTGCTGCTGACGACGGACGGGAGGCGGCTGGCGCCGGGGCCGCTGGCCAAGGACGATTTCGCGCGATGGCTGATTGCCTGGCTCTGTCGATGATGCGGCGACGGTTCACAACCGCGATGTGAAAAAGAGCCTCGTATGACCCCGGCGAGCGGATGAGATAACATGTTGTGGTCGCATCGATTCCATGAGGGCTCTTTGTCTTGATCGCAGAACAGCCGACACATCAGCAAACCGACACAGAGCGTGAGTCTGCTCTGGACGCTCTGCTCCCTGACGAATTGCGTGCCAAGAAGGTGACCGACACCTTGATCCCAAGGATTGCGCGGGACCGAGGGATCACCCTGAAGATCGACCAAGCTGTCCGCCGTGTTCCAACCCGACATGACCTTTACCTGGGCGACGCCCGACGGATGGAGTTGTCCTCGTCATCGGTGCATCTCGTGCTAACCTCTCCCCCTTACTGGACGCTCAAACGATACAGAGACAGCCAGGATCAGATGGGGCATATCGAGGATTATGACGAATTCTTGGGGGGATTAGAGGAAGTCTGGCGACGATGCTTTGATGCGCTAGTTCCAGGCGGGCGTTTGATCTGTGTTGTCGGAGATGTTTGTTTGTCTCGCAGAAAAAACAACGGTCGGCACACGGTGGTGCCCCTGCACGCCTCGATCCAGGAGTTGTGCAGAAAGATCGGCTATGACAACCTGACGCCGATCATCTGGCACAAGATCGCTAACGCAGCCTACGAGGCTGAGGGCAACGGTGGATTTCTGGGCAAACCGTATGAGCCTAATGGGGTTATCAAGAACGACATCGAATTCATCCTGATGCAACGCAAGTCTGGGGGGTATCGCAGTCCCTCGGCAGCGGCCCGTCTGCTGAGCCTTATCCCCGAGGAAAAGCACCGCCTGTGGTTCCAGCAGGTCTGGACAGATGTCACGGGGGCTTCAACCCGAGATCATCCGGCGCCTTACCCACTGGAGTTGGCTGATCGATTAATCCGGATGTTCAGCTTCGTCGGGGACACCGTCCTAGACCCATTCTTGGGCAGCGGCACAACCTGCGTCGCCGCCAGTCAGGCGGGCCGTAACAGCATCGGGGTCGAGGTGGATCCGGAATACTTTGAGAAAACCTGCCGTAGAGTCCACAGTCAAACACGCGATCTCTTCGGCCTGTCACAGATATGCATTCATGCCGGAGATCATCCGGATGGGCATTGATCTGAATGCGAGCACTTCTCGGGCGGTGGCGCGATTCTGGTCGGTCCGCTCCCGACAGGACAAGCTTCAGGGCGCGCGGTCGGGCGTTCGCGACGCGGGAGGCCGCGCCGCGGTGACGGGGGGCCGACAGCTCGACGGCTTCGTGCAACTGATTCAGGACCTGCTCCGTGAGACGGGGCTGGGCGACGATCAGATCCATCTTCGTCGACGCACAACCAGCCTTCCGGGCTTCTTTCGCCCGACCAAGGAATGGGACATCGTCGTGGTCGCGGACGGAAAGCTGCTGGCCACGGTGGAGTTCAAATCACAGGTCGGCCCCTCGTTCGGCAACAATTACCACAACCGCACGGAAGAAGCCATCGGCAACGCCCACGATTTCTGGACCGCGTATCGTGAGGGGGCGTTCAAGAACTCTCCTCGGCCGTGGTTGGGCTATCTGATGCTGCTGGAGGATTGCCCTGGCTCCTCGGAGCCCGTGGGCGTGAATGAGCCGCACTTTGAAGTCTTCCCTGAGTTCAAAAATGCCTCCTATCAAGCCCGGTACCGGTCCCTTTGTGTGAAGCTGGTCAGGGAGCGGCTCTATGACTCGGCCTGTCTGCTGCTTTCGTCGGCGTCGGAAGGGTTCAGGGGCGGGTATCGTGAAGTTGACGAGGAAATTTGCATGGCACGATTCGCGGCGTCCTTATCGGCCCGCATCGGGGCCTACTCAAGATTCAATTCTTGATAATCCGGCGCCTGCCGATGGGCAACTCGCTTGATGCCACCATCAACGGGCACCGTCCGATGGCTCTTGTGCCCGTGGGGGTGTGACTGGTATAAACTTATTGTGTTTTTTCGAGATATCGGGGAAAAGTTCTGGTGCGGCCGAGGGTGTCACGGCCGCGAGATCGAAAAACATCGTGATCGCCATGCCGCAGCGGGCTTGGGCGCGGCTCGGGGCAGGACGCAGACTTGATGAGTGGACATCACAAGCCAGATCCTCTCCCGGCCGGGGTTTCTTCTTCGTCCGAGGCGACGAACGCCCGCACCGGGCCGGTCGGCACAACGACGGCTCCGTCCGACACCACGACGAGGTGGAATCGACGGGCCGTGCGGAAGTGCTGGCCGCCGCTGCTGCTGGCGATGCGGCCGCACCAGTGGGTCAAGAACCTGCTTCTGGCGGCGCCGCTGGTGCTGTCGCACCAAGTGCAGGACGTGCCCAAGCTGCTGGGGACGGGGCTGGGCATGGTGGCATTCTGCTTCTGCGCGTCGGCGGTGTACCTGCTCAACGACCTGGTGGACCGGGAGGCGGACCGGCAGCACCCGCGCAAGCACCGCCGGCCGATCGCCTCGGGGGCGTTGCCGGTGGAGGTCGCGACGGTGGCCATCTTCGTGCTCGGGGCCGTGGCGGTGGTGCTCGGGGCGGTGATGACGTGGGCGCGGCATTGGGACCCGTGGTTCGCCGTCTGGCTGCTGGGGTACGCGGGTCTGACGACGGCGTACTCGTTCTGGCTCAAAAAGATCGCCCTGGTCGACGCGGTGACGCTGGCGGGGCTGTACACGCTGCGGATCAAGGCGGGCGGGGCGGCGTCGAACATCTGGGTGTCGCCCTGGCTGCTGGCGTTCTCGCTGCTGATCTTCCTGGGGCTGGCGTTCCTGAAGCGTTACGTGGAGCTGCGGTCGATCCAAGCGGCCAGCGGTCGCTGGGCGCAGGGGCGGGGGTATCAGGTCGGGGACATCCGGCTGATCCGGTGGCTGGGCGTGGCGATGAGCGTGGGGGCGGCGATCATGATGGGGGTCTACACGCAGAGCGAGTTCGTCCGGGAACAGAAGCTCTACGCCAGGCCGTGGCTGCTGCTGGGCGTCTGCCCGGTGCTGCTGGCCTGGACGGGGTGGATGTGGTGGTCGGCCCACAGGCTGCGTTTCCGGGACGACCCGGTGCTTTACGCGGTGCGCGACCCGGCGAGCTACCTGGCCGCGGCGGCGATCGCGCTGCTGGGCGTGCTGGCAACGCTGGGGCACTAGGGCCAGCCCGGCGGGCGGCGAGACGTGGGCGGGATTACAATCGAAACGGCCGCGGGTCCGCCACCCGCACTCTTGAAGGAGATCCCGCATGGGCCGCCCTGTCGCTCGACGCGCGATTGCCACCGTACTGCTGGCGGTCACCCTGACGCTGCTGCCGGGGCAGACGACCGCTCCGCTCGAGAACCAGCGGCTCGAGGGGCTGGCGCTGCCGGTCAAGCAGGTGACGCTCAGTGCCCCGATGCCGGGGATCGTGGCGGATCTGCGCGTCGACGAGGGGGACCGCGTCGAGCAGGACCAGGTGCTGGCGGTGATGGACGACCGGGTGCAGAAGGTGACGGTCGAGGGCACACGTCTGCAGGCCGAGAGCACGGCCGAGATCCGCAAGGCGGAACTGGCCCGCGATGAGGCGCAGATCATGCTCGAACGACTCGAGGAGGCCCACGCCAACGACGCGGCCAGCGACTGGGAGGTCCGGCGGCTTCAGGTCCAACGTGACCAGGCTGAGGCGGAGCTGGTGGCGGCCCGTGAGGCGAAGGACATCGCGCAGGTCCGGCTGCGGCTCGAGGAGCAGCGGCTGTCGCTGTACTACATCCGGGCCCCCTTCTCGGGGGTGATCATCCGGCGGATCGTCGAGCCGGGCGTGACGGCCACGACGGAGACGCAGATCCTGAGCATGGCCCAGCTCGATGAGCTCGAGTCGCCGATCTTCCTGCCGGTGGAGATCTACGGGCAGCTCAAGCAGGGATGGACGTACGAGCTGATGGCCCTGGCGCCGGTCAACCGGACGATCAGGGCGCGCCTCAAACTCATCGACCCGGTGATCGACCCAGCGAGTAAGGCGTTCCGGTGCGTGTTCGAGATCGAGAACGCGGACCTGTCGCTGCCGGCGGGGTTCACGGTGCGTCTGGTCTGGCCGCAGACGCCGACGCCCGGAACGGCGCAGGCAGCGAGGCCGACGACGCGACCGGCGATGCCGGAGGCGTCCCCGCCCCAGGCTGGGGAGTGATGGGGGCCATCTCTACGGCTCGAACCCGGCAAAGCCCAGGGCCTGATCGAGCCAGTCGTCGGTCTTGAGGACGGATTGTCGCTGGCGATAGGCCAGGCCGCTCGAGCGGTGCTGGGCGTAGTTGATGATGGCGCGGGCGAGGATGTCGGCGGGCTTGCTCGGACGGGTGAGCGTCCAGGCGAGCAATTGCACCAATGGCTTGGGCAGGTAACGGCGGATCAATTCATCCTCGAGGCTGACGAAGGCGGCGGCGGAGCCGGGGTCGCCCTGTCGGGCGGCGCGGCCAAAAAGCTGGCGGTCGATCCGGCCGGACTCGTGCCGCTCGGTGGCGATGACGTGCAGGCCGCCGATCTCGGCCACGCCGCGGCCGAGCTTGATGTCGGTGCCGCGGCCGGCCATGTTCGTGGCGACGGTGATGCGGGCCGGGGTGCCGGCGGCGGCGACGATGGCGGCCTCCTGCTCCTGGCGCACGGCGTTGAGGACGTCATGCTCGAGGTTGGCGTGGGTCAAGAGCTGTGAGAGGTGCTCGCTGGCCTGGACGGAGCGCGTGCCGATCAGGACGGGGCGGCCCTGCTTGTGGCGCTCTTTGATCTGCTCGAGGACGGCCGACCAACGTTGCGGAGTGGTGGTGACGACGTGGGTCGGCTCGTGGACGCGGATGCAGGGCTTGTGCGTGGGGATGCGGACGACGGCCAGGCGGTAGACGCGCCAGAGCTCGCGACGAACTTCCCAGGCGGTGCCGGTCATGCCCGCGAGCCGGCGGTACATACGGAAAAACCGCTGGAAACTGATGCGGGCCAGGGTGGCCTTGGGGGGCTGGACGGTGAGGTTTTCCTTGGCCTCGATGGCCTGGTGCAGGCCGTCGCGCCAGGTGCGGTCGGGCATGAGTCGGCCGGTGAACTCGTCGACGATGACGATCTTGCCCTCCTGGATGACGTAGTGCTTGTCACGCAGGAACAGATCGCGGGCGGTCAGGGCCTGGACGACCAGTTCCTCACGTCGGCGGACACCCATCCAGATGCCGCCGAGGGGCGCAGCGAGCTCGGAGATGGCGGTGCGGCCCTGGCGGGTCAGGTCGACGTCGCGAAAGCGGAGGTTGACGGTGTAGTCGCGGCCCTGCTGGAGCTCGGAGGCGATCTTGGCGGCCTGCTGGAAGCTCTCGACCTGCTCGGCGTTGGGGGCGTCGCCGGAGATGATCAGGGGGGTGACGGCCTCGTCGACCAGGAGCGAGTCGGCCTCGTCGATGACAGCGTATTCGAGCCCGCGCATCACGGTGCGGTCGACGCGGGGAGCGGCGCCTTCGGCGATCTTGGCCAGCAGGGCCGGGGCCAGGCCGGTGGTCTGGCCGAGGATCAGGCGGTCGCGGAGGAAGTCGGCGGTGACCTCCTTGTTGGTGACGTAGGTGACGTCGGCCTCGTAGGCGTGGCGACGGGAGGCGGGGTCCATGTTTCCCTGGACGAACCCGACGCGCAGGCCCGCGGCGCGGTAGATCGGGCCCATGATCTCGGCGTCGCGGCGGACGAGGTAGTCGTTGACGGTCACGACGTGGCAGCCCTTGCCGCGCCAGCCGGCTACGGCGCCGCAGAGGGCGCCGACGAGGGTCTTGCCCTCGCCGGTGGCCATCTCGGCGATCAGGCCCTGCTGCATGGCCAGGGCCGCGGCGACCTGCTCGCGGAAGGGCCGCAAGCCGACCTGGCGGAAGGCGACCTCACAGAGCACGGCCAGGGCGGCGTCGAGGTCGGCGCGCCCGTCGCGGCCGCGGCGGAAGAGCTCGTGCGTCTGGGCGAGGCGATCGCGGAGCTTGGCGTCGGTCCAGTCGACGAACTCGCGGGCCTGGTCCACGATGCCCGCGGCACGCTTGAGCAGACGGCTCTGCCGAGGGACGAGGTCCTGGGCGGCGGCCACCACGGCCTCGGCGACGGCGTCGAGGCCCTTGGGGAGCTTCGGCGGACGGGAGCCCAGGGCGAGCATCCGCCAACCAGCGCTGGGCAGAGGAGGATGTGTGGGCAGGGAGGACAAGGGGGGATTGGGGATTGGGGGTTGGGGGTTAGGGGTTGGGGGTTAGGGGTTGGGGATCGGCCCCCACTTCCGGGGCTTCCGGGGGTTCCGGGGTTTCCGGGGGGGGCTAGACCTTGAAGCGTTTCTGGAAGAGCTGGCGGAGGACGCGCCACCACTGCTGGGCGAGCGGCTTGGGGGCGGTCTCAAATCGCAGGACCACGCGTTGGCCGCTGAACAGGGGCAGTGACGTGCTGTCGGGCAGGGGCTTGACCACGACCTCGAAGTAGGGCTCGAGGGCCTTGGTGCCCTTGGGGTCCTTGGGGTCGACGGCGACGGGGCCGCCGGCCTGGTAGCCCAGGGAGGCGGAGGGGAGCTGCTGCTGGCCAGCGGGAAGGATGCGCTCGATCTGCCCCCGGAAGTGGACGTCGGGGCTCGACCGCAGGCGGACGTCGACGCCGACGTCGGGGTCGAAGGCGGGGTCGAGGCGCGGGCCGAGGCTTTGGTCGGCCACGACGCGGATGATCAGGTCGTCGGTGCTGGCGACCAGGCCGACGGGGTCGCCCTCCTTGCGGAACGAGCCGGTGAGCTGATCGATCTGAGGGGATACCCAGGCGCCGGCGAAGGGCGGCTGGACGCTTAGCTTTTCGATCTTGCCCTGGACGGTGTTGAGCTGCTCCTGGAGGAAATGCAGGCGGTCCTCGAGGATGCGGGCCTTGGCGACGTCGCGGAGGGCCTCGGCCTGCATCTGGGCGCGGGTCAGGGCGATCTCGGCCTTGAAGCTGTCGCGGTCGGTCTCGAGGTCGGGGTTGCGGGCGACGAGGATGGGGTCGCTCTTGCCGTCGGGGGCGGGGGCCACGGCGGTGTTCGAGGGCAGGGCGGACTCGATGTAGCCGTTGGCGGCCATGTGGATGACGGCCAGGCGGCGAGGCTCGACGACGCCGGTGGCGCGGTCGCGGTCGGGCATGGGGATCAGGCCGATGAAGACCAGCAGGGCCAGCAGCGCCCCGGCCGTCGAACCGAGCGAGCGGGTGCGGACGCGCAGGAGCTCGGGGCTGGTCATGAGGTATTTGACGAACCGGCCCAGGGGCACGAGGACCCAGCCGAGGACGGCCCCGAGGGCCAGGAGGATGCCGACGATGAAGAACTGGCCGGCGACGAAGAGGAAGATGGCCACGGAGATGAAGACGCGGTAGATGGTCGAGGCCACGGCGTAGAAGAGCAGCCACCAGGATTCGCCGACGGTGCGGGAGGGGTTGCGGGGCCGGCGGACGCCGTAGGCGTAGCGTTTGACGAGGTAGTAGAAGTAGTCGCGGCCGCGCTGGCCGAGGTTGGGGATCTCCAGAAGGTCCGAGAGGATGTAGTAGCCGTCGTAGCGGAGCAGCGGGTTGCCGTTGAAGATGAGGGTGGAGACCGAGGCGACGAACATGGCGTTGTAGGCCAGGGCGTGGGCGGTACTGACGAAGGCCGAGCCGGTGGCGGAGGTCTGGGACCAGAAGATGGCGGCGACGGCGGCGACGGCGAGCTCGACGTACATGCCTCCGGCGCCGACGACGGCCTTGTGCCACTTGGAGCGGAAGGCGGTGGCGCTCGAGGCGTCGACGTAGGGGACCGGCATGAAGACCAGGAACATGATGCCCAGGGTGTGGACCTCGCCTCCGGTGCCGGTGTAGCGGCCGAAGGTCTTGCAGGCGAAGCCGTGGCCGAACTCGTGGATGGCCTTGATGACGGCGAAGCTGATGTACAGGAGCAGCAGGTTGTCCGGGGCGAGGATGCCCGCGGCGTTGGAGAACAGCTCGTCGCCCTTGCCGACGAGGAAGTAGCCCGCCGTGGCCAGCAGCAACGCCCAGACGGCCAGGCCGATCCAGGAAAAGACCCAGCGGACAACCGGCTCCCAGGCGTCGAGGATCGGGTCGGGGTCCAGCAGCGGGATGCGGACGAAGAGGATGTTCAGCAGGTAGGAGCCGACCTCGCGGCGGACGCGCTGGCGGTAACGGTCGAACATGCCCTGGGCGTCGGCGGGCAGCTCGGCCTGCAGGAGGTTGGCTGAATAGAGCTGACCGAGCAGCTCGATGACCTCGCCCTGGGTCGGGGAGCGGTCGCCGAGTTGCTCGTTGGCGATCTTCCAGGCGTCGGCGACGGTGCGCCGGCCGTCGAGCAGGGCGATCAGGTGATAGCCGGCGTCGTCGAGGCGGAAGAACTGGTTGTTCGAGGGGTCACGGATGACGTGGTAGAGCTGGTGGCGGAAGGACTGGCGGTAGGTCTGGATCGTCGGCCGCAGACGTGGGCGCAGCTCCGCCACGCGGTACCAGAGTTCGCTGAAGGTGGGGCGATCAGTGGGCATCAGGAGGGGTACAGGGTAAGGGGTACGGGGTACGGCCGAGCACGCATGGGCCCCACCTGGAAAAGTGGGGTCGGACCGGCGGCGCCGCTGCTCAGATCCACAGCTTCATCCGCAGCCAGTTGACCAGCTCGCGGGTCCAGAGGTAGCCGAAGGCCCGGCGGCCGATGTCGATCTTGGCCACGCCCTCCATGCCTGGCCGCAGCCAGGAGGGAACCTCGTCAAGCTTGACGCGGACGCGGAAGACGTTGCGGGTCTCACGAACCTCGGCCACGGGGTCGATGCGCTCGACCGTGAAGCTAATGTAGTGGCCCGGGTGGGAGGTTGCGGCGAGCTGGCCGTGCTGGCCGACCTTCACGTCCGAGACGCGGTGCTCGGGGACGAGCAGCTCGGCCCGCAGGGACTGGGGGGGCGCGACCTCGAAGAGGGTGTCGCCCTGCTTGACCGGGGCGCCGATCTGACGCTTGAGGTCGCCCTGCATGACGATGCCGTCGACGGGTGAGCGGATGGCGGCGCGGTCGATGCGGAACTGGAGCTGGTCGATGACGGGCTGGCTCTTGTCGGCCCGGCGCAGGGCGATCTCGCGGTCGGGCATCTTGCCGTCGCGCAGGGCGATGTCAGCCTCCTGGCGGGCCTGGGACTGCTCGAGCTGGGCCTGGTGGAGGCTGAGCTCAAGCTCGGTGGTGTCGAGCTTGGCCAGGACCGTCTGCCCCCCCACCACCGTCTGGCCCGGATCGACGTCGACCTCGTGGAGGATGCCGTCGAAGGGGGCTGAGAGGATGCGGAGCTCGATGGGCTGGACGTCGAAGTCGGCCCGGACGCGGTCGGCCCCCCGGAAGAGGGTCAGGAATGCGATGGCCAGGAAGACGCCGGCGGCGGTGGCCTTGGCCCAGGTGTGGGTCGGGCCGACAAGGGTGGCCAGGGCCTCTTTGGACTGGGCGGCCCAGCGGGCGCCGAACCAGCGGTCGGTCTCGAAGCGATCGATCAGGCGCGGAGCGACCAGGTCCGAAGTGACGCGCAGCAGCTCGATCTCGCCCAGGTTGAAGGGCTGATCGGGGGATCGCTCGACGGCCAGGACGCCCACGACCTTGCCCATGCGGCGCAGGGGCATGCAGGCCAGGGTCGCTGGGCCCTGACGGGTCGAGAGCTCCGCGGCGGCGCGGCTGATGTAGGGCGCGCCGTCCGGGGGGGGGTAGAGGATCTCGACGTCCTGGTCGAGGCACTCCTCCATGGCTGACTCGATGTCCTGGACGAGCCGCATCTTGCGGGTGAACTTCTCGGTGTGGGACAGGGCCTGGAGGTGGACGTACCGGCCGCGCAGGACGCCCAGGCTCACGCGGTGGGCGTTCCAGCGGGAGGCGACCTGGTTGCAGGCGGCCATCGCGGCCCCCCGGAAGTTGGGGCAGTCATTGACGGCTGAAAGGACTTCCATCGCCCGTTGGAGCCGGCGGAGGTCCTCGCCGCGGGCCTGGAGGGTCAGACGCATCTCGTAGAGGCTCAGCAGGGCCACGGTCAGCTCGAGCCGTTCCTGGGCCCGGCCGAGGATGGTCGGCTCGGCGGTGTCGAAATAGAAAGCCTGGACGCCACGGACGGACGTGCCGCTGTGCAGCGGCAGGAGCATCAGATGCTGGCCGGCGGGCTGGCCGTAGAGGTCGCTGGCGCGGCGGAGGGGGACGATGACGGTCTTGCCGCCGGCGGTGACGGCCGCGGCGCTCTCAGCGGCCTGGGAGAGCCAGACCGGGGGCGGGGCGTTGGCCGTCGGGGCGGGCATGGGGGGGAAGACCGCCAGGACCTCCGCGGAGCTGGCGGGCTGGCCCTGCCCGTTTCCGGGGACCGTTCCGGGGGCACTTCCGGGGGCGTTGCCCGGAACGGAGCGCAGGATGGCGCCGGCGCCGGCGGCGGCGATGCGGCACTGGAACGCCAGGAGCGACCGCAGGAACAGGTCCGGCGGGCCCTCGAAGCGGGAGAGCTGCTCGACCAGGTCCAGCAGCGTCAGGGGTGTGCGGGCCGGCGCGGCCGGGGCGGGGCTTTGGTGCTGTTCCAGGGCCATGCGCTAGATGGGTCCATGCCCCGGGCGCGTCAGCCCTTGCGGACGGCGCGCTCGGCGGCGTTGAGCTTCAATTCGCCGAAACGTTCTTCGTGGCGGGTGACGACCTGCCCGAGCAGCAGGGCCAGGCGCTTGGCGGTGTAGTAGTTCATCACCACGCGGTTGTTGAGCTTGAAGAGGATGTCGCCGGCCGGCTCGGCCGCGCCCCCGGAAGCGCCCCCGGCGGGAGCGCCCTGCTGGGCCTGCGAGGGGACGACCAGGTTCATGCCGAAGTCGAGGATGATCTCCTCGGCGGTGGTGCTGGTGCGGAAAGCGTTGGCGTAGATGGTGGACATCTCGCGATCGTCGATGTGCAGGCGGACCTGCTGGCCGCCGGTCTGCTGGCGGGCCTGGTCGTCAACGGGGCCGGAGGGACGGGGGGTGACGTTCTCGCTCATGGGTATCATCCTCAAATCGGCAAAAAGATGGCAGGGGTCACATATTTTAGCTGGCATGCCGGGGGATCGCCCGGTCGCGCCGAGGGCCGACCGAGGTCAGTCCCAGCGGAGGCCACAGAAGGTCATTACGCAACGCTCACGAATACGGCCTGATTGATGCCGAAGTCCACGCCCGTGGCGACTCCTGTGAAATCATACCAGAACAGCGCTTCATCCTGAGCGGTGAAGGGGTCGTCGGTCTCCCAGGTTCGATGGCAGGCGTACTGATGCGTCTGACGGTCGTAGCCGATCGCCAGGACCGTGTGGTCGACCGTGCCGTTGCCATCGGAATCCACACTCAGCAGGACGGGCTGATCGGCGTCGATCTGCGCAGTGTAAGCGTCCCAGGAGAGGCTGCCCCATGCGATGGTGACGGCTGCGGCAACGTCCGTGTACCCCCGGTAGGTGAAGTAGGCCATGACGCCCGCGGCGATGTAAGTGCCCCAGGTTCCGCCCATCTCCAGGCCCAGGCTGCTGCGCGAGGTGCCCAGGAAATCGGCGATGCTGTCGTTGGCGTGGGCGTTGGTGGGATCGAGCTCGGACATGTCGGGGATCGGCGAGGAGAGGTCCTCATCGTTGCCCGCGTTGCCGCCGTAGAGGGCGTAGTCGGGGATGTGGCCCGAGCCGGGGGTGCCGGGGGTCACGGCGGTGTCGCCGTTGATGTAGAAGCCGTTGCCGGAGCTGGCGATGGCCTCGTTGACCGCGTCGGTCTGGGTCGAGGCGTTGCCGGGCATGAGGTTGATGTAGCCGGCCTGATCGTAGTAGCCCATCAGCATGCCGACGGCCGTGGGCGTGCAGCCGAACCACCACTCGTAGGCCGGGACGGAGGCGATGACGGCGGACAGGAACTCGGGCAGGAGCGATCCGCCCTCGGTCCCGTCGCCGTCGACGTCGGTGACCGAGCCCAGTGCGTCCTCGCCTGGCGTCTGAACGCCGTCAAGGTTCCAGTCCAGCAGGCCCGATCGTGAGCCGGAACGGTCCAGGAGGGTGTTCTCGCCCGTGGAGGCGGTCAGGTTCACGGACATCAGCGGGCCGACGCCGCCGCTGACCACGAACAGGCCGGCGGAGCGGGTGATGATCAGGACGCCCTGGACGTCCCCGTGGCTGTCGGTCAGCGTGGTGTAAGAGAGCGTGACGTCGCTCATGATCCGGCTGTTGGAGTCGCGGAGCGTGACGCTACCGACCACGTCTGCGGGGCTGGCGAGAGAACCGTCGCCGTCGGCGTCGACGCTCAGCACGATCGAGCCGGTGGTGATCGGCTCGCTGAAGATGATCCGGACCTGGGTGTCGCTGATGTAGTCGATGCTGACGACCGTGGGCATGCCCGCGGGATCGGTCAGGACGGCCTGGTTGAGCTGGTTGATGTGGGCGCCGGAGGTTCGGGTGATGCCGTCGGCGGCGGCCGCGGACGAGGCGCTCACGAGGCCGTTGACGGACATGTTGCCGATCACGCTGGTGAGGATGCCGCCGGCCTCAGCCGAGTCGCTGACGTAGGCGGTCTTGTTGGCCGGGAGGCCCGGGCCGTGGGAGACGTCGGGCAGGACACCGGCGACGACGGCGCTGTCCGTCATCGCGCCGCGGATCGAGGCGCGGGAGATCGAGCCGCCGACGATCACGTCGTCGGCGGTGTTGTACAGCCCGTCGGGTCCGAGCCAGGCGCCGACGGAGATCACGGAGCTGAGCATGTCGCCCGAGACGGTCAGGTTGGACAGGCCGGTGCCGATGCCGACGCGGCCGCCGCTGAGCGTGCCGAAGCCAGCGGAGTTGACTGACATGCGGACGTCGATCGTGCCGGCGAAGGTCTGGCTGATGCGGATCGTCCTGACCGAGCCGTCGATGACGATGGCCCCGCCGGCGGCGACGCCGTTGGCGATCTGCAGGTTCTGAACGTCGCCGTCGACGCTCAGCCGGCCCGTGGCGCCCAGGGCGCCGCCGACCTTGAGGTTCGAGCGGACCGAGCCGGCCTCGAGCGTGCCGTCGAAGTCGCCGCGGACGTCGGCCGTCCCGAGCTCGCCGGTGACGGCGATGCGACCCGCGGAGGTCACGTCCCCGGTGACCGAGAGCTGCGAGAGGTCGTGGGCGCTGATCGACCCGGCCATGTCGCCCTTGACCGAGAGGCGGCCGATGGCGCCGCCGGCCTGGACGAAGCCGTCGGCGAGGATGCTGCCGGCGGCGAGCTGGAACTGCTTGATGCCGCCCAGGGCGGTCAGGGCGCCGGAGAAGTCGCCGGCCCGCTGGTTGTAGCTGTTGATCGACGAGGCGGAGATCCGCCCGGCGAAGTCGCCCTGGACGTCGAGGTTGCCGATGGTGTTGCCGGTGGTGGCGATCCGGCCGGCGTAGCCCGAGCCGGTGATGCTGATGCGGTTGATCGAGTCGGCGATGATGCCGCCGGCGATGGCCTCGAACTCGGCCTGGGTGGTGGCCAGCAGCTCGACCAGGGTGTTGTCGCTGGAACGGAAGGCGGCGAAGCGGTCGTTGATCGGGTCGAAGCTCAGGCCGTAGATGCCCGTGGCGGGGACCACGCCGCTGTCCGTGCGTGGGGTGGCCAGGGCGTCGATGAGGCTGATGGTCACCAGGCGGTTCTGGAGGCTGTCGAGGCCGACCAGGTCACCGGCGGCGTTGAAGTCCATGCCGACGATGTGCATGGCCTGGCCGGTGCCGCGGCCGAGGACGGCGCCGATGGCCCCGCCGTTCTGGAGCTGGCCGTTCTGGTCGAACTCATAGAGCAGGCCGGAGTCGGTGACCACGAAGACGTGGCCGGCGTCGCCCGGGGCGACGGCGAAGGCGGTGATGGCCTCGCCCAGGGGCGTGCCGAGCGCGTCGCGGACGAGCGTCGAGAGCCGGTCGAACTGGCCCTGGGTGGGACCGGCGGCGGTGGTGATCGTGCCGAGGGTGGCCACGATGCCGGGGCTGGTCAGGAACCGGCCGCCGATCGCGTCGGTGTCGTAGGCGTAGGCCATGGTCGTGCCGCCGCCGGTCGGGGTGTAGACCGCGAAGGCGTCGAGAGTCGGGCTGATGACGCCGGCGGAGCTGACGAGCGAGGAGTTGAGTGGGTTGTCGGTGTTGATCTTGACCATCGCGGCCTGGCCGCCGATGACGCTCAGGCCCAGGAGGTTGCCGTTGGCGTCGTAGCCCATGCCGACGATGCCGGTGGCGCCGCCGGCGGTGATGGCGCCGACGAGGGTGGCCGAGACGGTGTCGGGGGTAGGACTGGTGTTGTCCGTGAACTGCGTGGTCAGCAGCGAGGAGCCGAAGCCGGTGTTGACGACGATGTAGAACCCGCCCGGCCGGGCGACCATGCCGCGGACGCTGCCGGTGAAGCCGCCGGCGTTGAGGCGGATGCCCGCGGAGTTGGCGCCCGGGCCGGAGGCGACGAGGTGGTCGCGCCCTGCCGAGGCGGAGGTCTCGATCTTGATCATCGCGGCGCCGCTGAAGGTGTCGAAGGTCGACCCGTTGCCGTCGAGGTCGCTGGTCACGCCGTAGAGCACGTCGGAGGCGTCGAAGGCCAGGGCGGTGATGTTGGCCGTGAAGGTGTTGCCGAAGATGTCGCGGATCTGACCGCGGTCCTCGGCGATGCCGCCGGTGGCTGGGTCGATGCGGACGAGGTGATCGGTGCCGGAGCTTGAGTCGATGGCGAAGATCTGGCCCGAGGCGTTGACGGCCAGGGCGCGGAGGGCGACGGTGCTGGCGGCAATGTCGCCGAGGGTGACGGTGGGCGAGAGGTCGAGGATGTTGGCCACGGCCAGCAGCCGGGTGGCCGAGAGCGAGTCGAGGCCGAAGTCCATGGCGGACACGTCAAGGATGGCCGCGGCGCCGGAGGCCAGCGGGTCGGTGACACTGAACGTCGAACCGACGAGGGCGCCGGTGGTCAGGTCGACCCGGCCGATCTTGCGGGTGGCGGTGTCGAAGACCCAGGTCGCGCCGGCGTCGCTGGTGGTCATCTGACGGATCGAGGCCAGCGGGGACGTGGCCAGGCCGCCGAAGATGCCCGTGCCGGAGGAGTCGACGACGATGAGGTTGTTGATCTTTCCGCCGACGACCAGGGAGCCCGAGCCCTGGGTCTGGATCGACAGGGTGCTGATGGCGCCGCCGACACGACCGGCGAGGTCGTCGCCGAGGTTGCGGAAGCTCAGGGTGTTCATCGAGCCGTCGACCCAGAAGTCCGGGTCGTCGGTGCCGTCGCCGACGAGGTCGCCGTCGAAGGAGAACCGGCCGATGGTAGTGTCATCGGCGGCCAGCACGCGGCCGATGGCAACGTCGCCAGGCATCGAGGTGGTGATGACCAGGCTCGAGGACGAGGTGGTGCCGGTCAGGACCAGACTGCCAATGGTCAGGTCGGTGTCGAACCCGACCTCGTCGTAGACGTCGACCGAGCCGGGGCCCGTGAGGGTGATGGTGACCGTCCGCGCCCCGGCGGACGTGAACACGTACGGGGTGTTGGCGGTGGCGGTGCCGAGGTAGGCGCTCAGGGGGTTGTTGGTCGTCAGGTCGGCCACGGTGTAGGTCACCGAGGCGTTGTTGACCTCGCCGGCGCCCATGGCCGAGCGGGCGTCGATGACGCCGTCGGCGACGATGCGGGAGGCGGCGTCGAGATTGATCGACTGGACCTTGACGAAGCTGGCCCCGCCGGTGCGGCTGGTCAGGACGGTGTTGTCGGCGTCGGTAGCGAAGTCGCCGTCGGCGCCGGGGTCGACGCCGGCCGAGACCTGCGAGGCGACCAGGTCGCCGCCGGTCAGCGAAAGAATGTCACCGCGGATCAGGGTGACGCCCTGGCGAGCGGTGTTGCGGTCGCCGGCGACGGACAGATCGAGTGTGCCGTCACGCACCTGGTCGATGGCGGCCCCGGCCAGGACCAGGCCGGATGAGAGCGTCGAGCCGGTCATGGACTGGGACTTGAAGCTCTTGATGTTGCCGCCGGCGGCGAGGATGGAGTTGACGACCGAGCCGATGCTGACGCTGCCGAACTCGCCCGAGCGGGCCGTGCCGGCGTCAAAGAGCGTCGAGCCGGCCAGCTGGGAGGCGCCGGCCTGGACGAGCGAGCGGGTGACGGCGCCCGAGACGGTCAGGGCGGTGATGTCGTACCCGGCGACGACCGCGGCGTCGGTCAGCGAGCCGGCGGTGAGGCGCTGGATCTTGCCGCCAGCGATCACGTCGCCCGCGACGTCGCCGGTGGCCTGAAGCTGCAGGTCGCCGTCGACCGAGAGGACTGATCCGGCCAGGATCGCGCCGCCGACGCGAACGGTCGCACCGGTGGCGATGTCGATCAGCGAGCCGGGGGCGCCCAGGTCGCCGCCGACGGTGATCGCTGAGCTGCTCGAGTCCCCGCCGCCGATGGTCATGCTCGTGGCCAGGTCGCCGCCGACCTGGATGCTCTTGGCGGAACCGGCGGTGAGGGTGACGCCGGACTGGATGTCGCCGCCGATGATCAGCGACGTGATGGCGCCGGAGGCGAGGATCGAGGCGCCGGACTGGACCGTGCCGTCGATCTTGAGGGAGCGGATGACCATGGCCTGGACCAGGGCGGCCGGGCCGATGTCCGATCCGCGGACGGAGAGGTTCTGGATCTGGCCATTGGGAGCACGAACCTCGCCGAGCAGGTCGCCGCCAGAGATCGAGAGGTTCTTGATATCGCCCAGCGAGCTGGTGACGGTGGCGCCGGCGAGGATCGAGCCGTTGGTGAGGTTGAAGCGGTTGATGGAGCCGCCGGCGGTGACGTCGGCGGCGACGTTGCCGTTGCGGACGTCCAGGGAGTTGATCGCTCCGCCGACGCTCAGGTCGGCCGCGAGGTTGCCGTCGGTGAGCCTGACGGTCTTGAGGTCGCCGTGGACGGCGATGGGGGCGGCGATCAGGTCGATCGGCGAGCCGGTGCGGTTGGTCAGGACCAGCGAGCCGAGCGTGCCGCCGACGAGGACCTGGCCGTTGATGGCGCCGTTGACGTTGAGCGTGCCCAGGTCGCCGTCGACGATCAGGTTCAGCTCGATCGAGGCGTCGGTGACCGAGCGGTCGGTGCCGACGGTCAGGGACCGCAGGCTGCCGCGGATGCGCAGCTCGTCGCCCAAGACGCCCAGGCCGCCGGCGATCTTGATCTGGTTGGCGTTGCCGGCGATGTCGAGCGAGCCGTCGAGCAGGGACCCGCCGAGGGTCAGCGAGCCCAGGGCGTAGTCGCGGCTGCGGAGGTTCTGGCCGTGGACGATGACGTTGCCGGTGAGGTTGCCGCCGATCTGAATCTTGTTGATCTTGCTGAAGGCCTCGATCGAGCCGATCACGTCGCCGGAGACCTGGATCTGATTGATGTAGCCGTTGTCGCCAGCGGCGAGGATCGATGAGTTGCCCAGGAGGCTGCCGCGGATGACGATCGATTGAATCGGTCCGGCGACGCTCATCTGCAACCGGCTGACGTCCGCGCCGGGCTGGAACTTCTTGATCTCGCCGGTGACGATGTTCAAGCCGTCGATATTGTCGAGCACCTGAATCGAAGCGATGCGGTTGGCGATCTGGATGGAGGTCAGGCCCGAGGGCTCGTCGGTGCCGCCGGGGGTGGTTCGAATCTGGTAGGCGCGGACGTTGCCCAGGGAGTTCGAGGCCTTGACGACCGAGTCCTCGATGACGCCGGTGTCGGTCACGCCGTTGATCAGGCGGTTGCCGGCGGAGGTGCCGAGGTAGGTGTGCAGGTCGGACCTGTCCGTGATCGCGTGGCCGAAGGGGCTCAGACCCAGTTCGGACTGGAAGACCGAGGGGGTGAAGATCGCCGGGGAGGCGGCGATCATCTGGCCGCGGCCGCCGAGGGTGATGTCGCCGATGTCCGTGCCGCCGACGATGCGGGTGTCGCGGATGCCGTAGCCATCGACGTAGAGCGACCTGAGCGTGCCGATGAGATTCATCTGGATGAGGCTGCTGATGATGCCGAAGCCGCCGCGCACGGAGATCGGCCCGATGTCGGTGGCTCCGATATACGAGCCGAGGATGCCGCCGCGTCCGTTGATCTCGATCCTGCCCAGCTCGTACTCAGGGATGTTCGCGCCGAAGATCTCGTTGGTGGAGGACCTGATGTAGGACTGGGGCTCGGAAGTCTGGTAGGGGTCATCGAGATAGCCGGCGAAGATCCTGGCGCCGATCAGGGCGCCGTCGTTGAGGAGGATCTGGTCGATGCGGCCGGTGGCGATGACGGCGCCCTGGATGTCCGAACCGAGGCCGTTGTTACGGACGGTGCCGATCGAGGCGTAATCGTTGGACCGGCTGACCGAGTCGCCGACGACGATGCCGCCGAGCATGACATAGCCCGATCCGGCCGGGGCGATGCCCTCGCCGATGTCCACCAGGCCGACCATGTTGGTGGGCGAGCCGATGCCGGCGCCGCCGTTGATGTTGGTGACCCAGATGGGCCCGGCGATGCCCTCGTGGAGGGAGTCATTGGACTTGAAGTTGCGGTCGGCGTCGGCGACGAATTCGCGGACGTCGCCGGCGATCAGGAGGTTGCCCATCGCGCGGTTGGCGGCGACGCGTCCGACGACGGCGGGGGCGCTGTCCAAACGCCGGATGACCCAGCCGAAGTCCTTGGTCCCCATCGGGTAGAGGGTGATCAGGTTCTCTCCGCTGTAGGCGTCGATCTGGTCGATGAGCACGCGCGTGCCCGCAAGGTAGGCGTCGGTGCTGCCGTAGGCCATGCCCAGGTTTCCGGCGGCGAAGAGGGTGCCGACGCCCTGGATCAGTCCGTTGTAGAGATTGCCGCCGACAAGAACGGCGCCGTCGCGGTACCCGCTGTCGTTGCGGATCTGGTTGAAGACGACGAACTCACTGCTGCTGATGTCGTAGACGTCGATGGCGGTTGAGCCGCGGATCAGGACGTTGACGGTCCACTGGTCCTCGGTGGCCCCGCCGGGGTTGTCGGCCAGGACGCCGGGCAGGGTGCGGGCGGCGTGATCGATGTAGATCTGGCCGATCTCGGCGGCAGCGCCCGATTCACTCCAGACGGACACGCCGCCGGCGATCGGGAGCGTCTGTCCGTTGACGCGCGCCGTCGTGGTGGTCTGCGGCCTGCCGGCCCGCACGCTGGTGACCACGACGCCGCCGGAGTGTCGCACGCCCAGGGCCGTGACGACCAGCAGGTTGGGCAGATACTCCGCGAAGGTCGGCGCGTTGACCGGGTCGTAGGACGGGTTCGGCACGTCGCGGAGCGAGTCGACGTAGAAGACGGACCCGCCGTCGTCGACGAATCGCATGGAGTGGGTGGTAAACTCCGAAGTCCCGCTGTTGAGCTCGAAATTGATCTGGATGGACGACTCGGGGATGCCGAAGTAGGTGTCGTTGAAGGCCAATCCGCCGACGCGGATGAAGCGGATGTTGCCGCCGCCGCCGATGCTCAGGGCCGGGCCGCCGCCCTGGACGTTGCCCCAGTCGCCGCGGACGTCGATCAGGTCGATGGCCTCGTGGTCGCCCGTGCCCGAGGCGTTGATCTCGAAGCTGGTGACGGGGTAGGCTCCCCGGTGCGCCCTGGTGTTGACACTATCGGCGCGGATGACGCCGATGCTGCCGTTGACGCGGATGTTGCCCCAGAATTCGCCGTTGTCTACCTCTGGGTCCACGCCGGCGTCGATGAACTGGACGTCGCCGCCGATCGGCCGGATGTCGATGGAATTAAAGAAGGAGCGGTCGAAAGGATTGGTGACGTCCTCGAAGAAGGCCAGGGCGCCGATGTCCACCGACATGAAACCGCCGGAGCGGATCATGCCGACGTTGCCGCTCCAGACCTCGATCTCGGGGTCGTTGAGCCAATCGTCCGCGAATTCGAAGTCCTTCAGGCCGATGTTTGAGGCCTGCATGGCGCGAAGGTTGCCGTCAATGATGCGGATGCTCGAGACCCCGGCGTTGAAGCTGGCCAGGGGGTCGGCGCCAGCATAGAAGAAGAGAGATCCCGCGCCCACGGCCGAGACGAGCTGTCCCTCGGCGGCCCAGAGGGCGCCCAGGTCGCCGTTGTCGACCTCGAAGGTGGGCGAGGAGACGTCCATGCCGTAGATGTGCCGGCCGGCGCTCAGACCGCCGAACGCAAGGTTGCCCAGGCCGCTGATCCGCAGCTGGTAAGCATCGTCGGGATCGATGTACTCGATGTCGTCGTCGTCGCCGTTGAAGTTCAGGTCGCCCAGAGCGTAGACGCCGACGCGGTAGACGCCGGGCCGTTCGGTGGTGAAGGAGAAGGGCCGGTTGTAGCCGCCGAGGCGGGAGTAGTTCGAGGCGACGACGTTGCCGTCGGGATCGAACAGGAAGAGCGAGATGTCGGCCCCGAGGAGCTGGAGCGTGATGGTCTGGCCTGCCATCAGCGCGATGTTGTAGCTGTCGATCACGTCGGGCGGCCCGGTGACGTCAAAGGTCAGGCGTCCGTTCAGGACGATGCTGTCCGAGCCGATGGCCGTGGTGGGCAGGGCGCCGAGGAACTGGGGGATGTGCAGCCCGGCGCCCGTGTCGTAGTTGAGCAGGTAGTTCGTCTCGGAGATCAGGTTGATCCAGTAGAGCTCTCCGTCGAGCCAGCTGTTGCTGAGCAGATCGATCGCGCTTTCCTCATCCATCGCCCAACGGCTGTCCTCGAGTTCGTCGATGGAGGTGTATCGGAAATCGAGGTCGCCGGGGGCGATGTTGTTGCGGACCTGGATCGAGCCGAGGAAATCGATCGGCGTGCGCACCATGCCGAGCCGGCCGTTGACGACCATGTCCAGGCCGGTGGCGTAGTTCACTCGCTGCAGGGTGAGGGGATCGTCGGTGTCCGGGAGTTGGCCGCCGATGGAGTTGGGGCTGATCAGGGTCAGCAGGTCGCCGCCTACGAAGAAGTTGGTCGGAAAATCCGGGGAGCCGAAACCTTGGCCGCGGGCGTTGCCCACGACGATCCAGCCGGCGTAGAAGGTGTTCATCGATCCGCTGATCGAGACGGCGCCGGTGATGGTGCCGCCGAGGAGGAACTTGCCCAGGTCCTGAGGCCGCGAGGCATTGGAGGTCATGCCCGTCAGGACCATCAGCGCCGCGGACTCGAAGGCGACGCCCTCACCGACCAGGGGCACCTGGCTGAAGGTGTTGTCCACCGCGTACATGCGGTTGTGCTGTCGGTCGTAGGTGATGGCCCCGACGGCGGGGCGGAGCGAGCCTTTCTCCGTCGCGACGTTGGCGCCGACGACCACCTGGCCGCCAGAGGCCGCCAGGCTGATGTCTACCAGCCGGCCGTTGTGGCGGTCGTGGGCCAGAAGCTGCGGCAGGCCGCCGACAGTGGCGGCGGTGAAGTCCATCGATCCGAAGTTCGTCAGCAACTCGCTGGAGGCCGCGTCGACGAGCTGGCCGATGGTCACGAATCCGGAGGCGTTGCCGGTGGCCGGGTCGATGTCGTAGCGGTAGATCCGAGCCTCACCCGCGATGTCCAGGCCGATGATGTAAAGCTGGGTCTGGTCGGGCGTGAAGGCCATGGCCTGCACGGCCACGATCGACGCGTCTAGCTGGGAACCAACAGACACGGGGGTGAACACGCCGGCGGTGTCGATCGTGCCCAGGCGCAGGTCGATGCCGGCGCTCGAGTCCACGTCGTAGATGGCGAAGAGCTTCTCCTCGAAGAATCCACCGCCGTAGTCAAGCCCCTGGACGTTGGAGAGAGGGTCGCCGCCCACGCTTTCGTACCTGATCTGCACGGGCGTGCCGAGCGTGTGCGTCACGGTGTCGTAGAAGGCCATCTCGTCGGTCGGGGTGGTGTAACGAATGCCCGCGGAGTTGATCGAATCGGTATCGATCAGGACCAGGGTTCGCCCGTCGCCGCTGGCCGAGAGGCCCTCGACCAGGTCCATGTTCCACCCGAGCAGCTTGCTGGCGAGGGTGGAGCCGGTCTTGTCGAATTGAAGCAGGCTGCGGGCCACGACCAGGCCGGCGGTCAGGTTCTGCATACCGGCGGGCACGGTGCCCAGCGAGCCGTAGAAACCGTCGAGCCGGCTGCCGCTGAGCGAGCCTTGGAGCAGAGGGAGCAGGTCGTCCTCGGGATCGTCCGGGTCGAGGTCCTGCGTGACGGCGCCGATCGTCACGCCGCCGATGCCGACGCCGAGGGTGACCAGCTGGCCGGTGAACGTGTTCATCACCCGCAGCTCCTGCGGAGAGCCGCCGTACGGCGTGAGAGTGCGTTCGTCCCGGGCCTCGTCGTAGGTGGCGACGGAGAGGGTGATATAGCCGTTGGGGTCGCCCTGGGTGACGTAAATGAAGAAGGCGTTGGCCTCGCCGAATCGCTGGAGCTCCGAGACGTACATCAGGTCGTCGGTCTCGGTGTCGGCGAAGAGGAAGACGCCGGGCCGGCCGGTGTAGGGATTGATCAGGACGGGGTTCCAGGTCAGCGAGCCGGGGCTCTCGCCGCGGATCACGTCGTCCCCGAGGATGTCGTCGGCGGTCGAGGGCGTGGCGTCGGGGTCGTCGGGGTCGGAGACCGGGCCGTACCTGGTGGTGGTCACCGCGAGGCGATTCGGTTGATTCAGATCGATGTCGATAAAGAGCATCGAACTGTTGCTGCCCTCATTGGTGATGGCGTAGATCCACTCCTCGGGCTCGGTGGGGTTGTTGGTGCTAAAGTCGATGCCGCGGATGCTCAGGATCGGCTGGAGGTTGTCCCCCTGGCCCTCGGTAAGCGGAGTGGAACGGACGGGGGAGGCGGTGTTGATGATCGCCGGGCCGGCGCCGCCGTAGACGCTGAACTTGCCCAGCACGCCCTGCTCGCCTTCGTCTGGGAGCTGCTGGGTGTAGAACGCCCACATATAACTCGACGGATTGCTCTGGGTGCCATAATCGCCGGGGGTGTCGAGCACCTGGTCGAAGGCGATCGAGTGCACCTGGACCTGTCTCGTGCCGTCGGTGTCGCCGAACAGTCCGTCATTGTCCACCCGCTGCAGGGTGAGGAACGCGAGGTTCAGCGGCCCGCTGACGTCGATGCTGAAGACGTACTGAAGGCCCTGCGGCGAGGTCTCCTGATCGGCGCGGTCCACGGTGACCACGAAGTAGAGCCGGCCGTCGACGGGGTTGAAGGCGGCGGCGTCGACCGCGGTCACCGCCGGGGGATTGGTGTCCGGCAGGGGGCCGCCGTAGATCAGCGTGAGGATTCGGCTGCCGATGTCGGCGATCGGCGTCTCGGTAGCGGGCGACGCGCCGTGGTCCTCGAACTTGAAAAGATGAATCGTGGGCAGGGGAACGCCGCTGGGGGACTCGAAGTAATTGAAGCCGTAGGTGTCGCCGTCGGCGTTGCTGGCCAGGGCGTTGACCGCCAGGACGTCTCCCCCGAGGTCGCCGCCGCCGCCGCCGGGGGTGGGCGGGACGAAATACTCGATGGGCGCGCCGTTGATCGAATCAAAGGTGACGGGGTCGGACCCCTTGCTTCCCCCGAAACCGCCGTTGAGACGCGTGCCGGCGCGACCGACCGGGCTGGTCAGGATGCTTCCCGGCATCTGGTGAAGGATCAATGAGTTGTCGTTGTTGCTGACCGTGGCGCCGATGATCTCGACCACGACATTGCCGCTGACCGAGACGACGATGCGCTGCTGCTGGGCGTCCTGGAACTCGAAAGTCTCACCACCATACACCGTCGACAGCAACAGGCGAGGCTCGAGGGACTCCAGGCAGGTCCGCGGGTCGTTGAGGGACAGCGAGATCTGCGGCCGGTCGCTGCGATCGAACATCATCCAACTCCTCGGGCTCGAGTTTGGGTCTGAGCGCCACAAGTCATCCGCCGAAGCGGACAGAATACTTCGCGGGCT
>JADZCW010000128.1 GCA_020851395.1 Phycisphaeraceae bacterium | reverse complement strand
TCAGCGACGCCGGCGCGTCGAACCCGAGCCAGAGCAGGCCCTGGACCGCGGCCGGGCCGGGCACGGGCGTCATGTCGTAGTCGAGCTTCTGGCCGTCACGGTCGACGGTCAGGCGGATGACGCGCCCCTCGCTCGCCAGGGCCGTCTGGATCCGCACGTCCTGCAGGTCCGTGACGGGCTGGCCGTCGAGGGCGAGGATCTGGTCGCCCATCTTCAGGCCCTGGTAGTCGGTGTCGCCCTCATGGCCCTGAGCGTAGGTGACGTCCGCGGGCGAGCCGGGGATCACGCGCCCGACGGCCGGGGCGTTGAAGCCCACGCCGGCGGTGAAGGCGATGATGAAGAAGATCACGCCGAAGATCAGGTTCATCACCACGCCGGCGCTGACCACCGCCGCGCGGGCCCAGATGGGCTTGGCGGCGAAGGAGCGCGGGTCGGAGGCGTTGGCCTCGGGCTTGAGGTCGTCCTGCCCGAGCATCTTGACGTAGCCGCCCAGGGGCACCCAGTTCAGGCGATATTCCGTCTCGCTGAAAGTCGCCGCCTCGGGGCCGGCCAGGGACTGGCGCCGTTCGTATTCCTGTTCACTCGAACCCAGTCGCAAGCCCATGCCCTTGCGCCACGACAGGATGCAGGGCCCGAAGCCGATGGCGAACTGCGTGACCTTGATGCCCACCGCCTTAGCCACCAGGAAGTGGCCCAGCTCGTGCACGAAGATCAGGAAGCCGAAGCCCACGATGAGCACGGCGATGAACCAGGTCTGCAGGGCCATGGATTGGAGCATGAGGGCGTTCCGGGTGAATCAGGTGTTCCGGGGTCAGGTTTCCGGGGGTACGGTTTCCGGGGGTACGGCTTCCGGGGGGAAGTTGATCTATCGGCTACAAGTCTAGGCGCGGACCAGACTGACCCGTGAGTCGACGAACTGCCTGGCCCGGCGGTCGTCCTCGATCACGGTTTCGAGCGAGTCGGCCGGCCGCGTCTCGATGGCCGAGAGCGCCTCGGCCACCAGCTCAACAATACGCCCAAAGAGGATCTTGCGTTCGAGAAAAGCCTCGACCGCGGCCTCGTTGGCGGCGTTAAGGATGGCCCCGGCGGTGCCACCGGCCTCGATGGCCTGGTAGGCCAGCGTCAGGGCGGGGAATTTGTCCGTGTCCGGCTGCTCGAAGTCCAGCCTGGATAACGTCGGCCAATCCATCGCCCGACTTCTGCCGACCCGGCGGTGCGGGTACGTCAGGGCGTACTGGATGGGCGTCCGCATGTCCGGGGGCCCGAGCTGGGCGAGGATGGAATGGTCCTCATACTCGACGAAGCTATGGGCGATCGACTGCGGGTGGATGATCACGGCAATCTTCTCCGGGGGCAGGTCGAAGAGCCAGTGCGCCTCGATGATCTCCAGGGCCTTGTTCATCATCGTGGCCGAGTCGATGGTGATCTTGCGGCCCATGCTCCAGGTCGGGTGTTTGAGGGCCTGCTCGACGGTGGCCTGGCGCATCTGCTCCTTGGGCGTCTGGCGGAAGGGCCCGCCGGAAGCCGTCAGGACGATGCGCTTGACCGCGGAGGAGGATTGACCTTGCAGGCACTGGAAGATGGCTGAGTGCTCGCTGTCGACCGGCAGCAGCGCCGAGCCGGTCTTGCGGGCCAGGGGGCTGACCAGCGCGCCGGCGGCGACGAGGGTTTCTTTGTTGGCCAGGCCGATCCGCAGGCCGCGCTGCACCGCCAGGAGCGTCGCGGGCAGGCCGGCCGAGCCGACCACCGCCGCCAGGACGTCCGTGGCGTCGGAGGCCTCGACAAGCTGCAGCGCGGCGTCAGGACCCGCGAAGACTTTCACCCCCGGCAGCTGCGATTCCACCGCACGGGCCAACTTCGCGTCGGCCACCGCGACGGTGGGGACGCGGAACGCCTTGGCCTGCTCAACGAGCTTGTCGACATTTCGGCCGGCGGCCAGGCCGACGACCTCGATCGGGGCGTGCTCGTCACTTGGACTGTTGGCCAGGTGAGATACGACGTCGAGCGTGCTGACGCCGATGCTGCCCGTCGAGCCCAGGACGACCAGCCGTCGTGGCGAGTTGGGAGAGGGTGAAGGGCTCATGCGCCGGCGTCATCCGAATCGCGGGAGGCGAGATTGGCGTTGCGGTACCCGCGGCTGGGTTGAGTGCGGCCGGGGCTGCCGACCGGGGCCGGACGCAGACCGCTGGGAATCACCGGCGCGGGCGCGTGCAAACCGTCGCGCGAGGCAACCATGGGCGGCCGCTTGCCCAGACGCTGCTTGTGGCTGATCGGGCTCGAGGGCCGAGGGGCCGAGCCGCCCGTGGAAGATGACTGGGATGGCGTGGCGGATGCGCCGGCCTGCGGCGCCGGCTTAGGCTGGGGACGTGGGGGCTGAGCCTGGGGCCGGGGTGCGGGCTGCGGCGGTGGAGATTGCTTGGGCTGCTGGGGCGGCCGCGACACCTGTCCCTGCGGCGGCTGGCCACCGTGCTGGTCCTGCTTGCCCTCGCCGCCCGCCCCCCCTCTGCCGCCGCGACGACGGCGGCCGCGACGACGGCCACGACGCTCCGACGACGGCTGGTCCGACAACGGGGGCTGGTCCGTCCCGGTTTCCTGGGCCTCTTGCGATGTCTCGTGGTCGACGGGTGATTCCTTGGGCGATTCACCGGCCTGGCCGGTCTGTGGGCCGTTCGGGCCGCCACCGTCTCGACGACGCGACCGGCCCCTTCCCCCGCGACGACGGCGACGGCCGCGACGGGGCTCGGAACCCTCCTGCTTCTCTCCGCTGGACATGCCACCGGCTGAGCCGGAGGGCGATCCGTCGTCGTCCTCACCCTCGCCGGGCTCGACCGGGCG
>JADZCW010000127.1 GCA_020851395.1 Phycisphaeraceae bacterium | reverse complement strand
TACGCCATCGCCGTCCCATCCCCCGTCGCCACCGGCGGGTTGGTCGACTCCCGGTACACCTGGCCCGCCCCCCCGCTGGCCAGGATCGTCGCCTTGGCCCAGATCACCTGCAGCCCGTGCTTGGGGTGATGCGTGATCGCCCCCATGCACCGCGGCGCGGCGTTGTCCAGCGTGATCAGGTCCAGCACGAAGCAATCCTCGAACAGCCGGATGCGCTCGCTCTTCCGTGCCCGCTTCTCGAGCGTGATCGCCAACTCGCGCCCCGTCGCGTCCCCGTCCGTGTGCACGATCCGGTGGTGCGTGTGCCCGCCCTCACGTCCTAATGACAGGTCGGCCGAGGGCGTTCGATCCAGCCGCATCCCCCACTCGACCAATTCCGCGATCGCCGCCGGACCCGCCCCAACGATCTCCCGCACCACCGGCTCATCGCACAGCCCCGCCCCGGCCACCAGCGTGTCCTGCACGTGCTGCTCGACCGAGTCCTGCGACGCCAGCACCGCCGCGATCCCCCCCTGTGCCCAATAGGTGTTGGACTGTTTGACGTTGCTCTTGATCGCCACGATCACGTCGCTGTGCTCGCTGGCTGACAGCGCCGCGCGCAGCCCCGCCACGCCCCCGCCGATCACCAGCACATCGGTGAAGATCTGCGGCAGCAGCGTCGCCCGGAATGGGATCAGGTATCGTCGCTGGTCGAAGAGAGGGTGCATGGTCTTACTTCGCCGGCTCCGTCGCGGCCGGCTGGGTCGCGGGGGCCTCCTCCAATATCCCCTTGCCCGAGAACCCCGCGCTCGGCAGCGGCAGCGCCTCCTCGGCCAGGTTCTCCACGAACGTCTGCGGCGGGCGGTACGTGATCGAGCCCGAAACGTGATACCGATTCCCCGCCCCGATCGCCGCCGTCTGCGGGTTGGTCTCAAACGCCGCCGCCAGCACCAGCCTCTGGCTCCCCTTGGCTGGCAGCGTCATGTTCGGCCGATCCTTCGTCGAAAATCCCTTGACCCCCGCTCCCGGCAGGTCCACCGCGTACTTCACGTCCACCAGCGGCAGCGCCTCGTCGTTGGGGTTGGTCATCTCCAGGACCAGCTCCACGCGCACCCCCTGCTCCGTCCGCTCCGTCACCCGGACGTCCGCCACGTGGACCTTCGGATCGCGCGGCCGGTCGAACACGTCCCACGGCTTAAATGACGAGCACCCCGCCAGCACCACCACCGCCGCAAGCAGCCCGACGCCCGCGTTTTTCAAGGTCATATCCTCCGACCAGGGATGCCAGACACGAGGTTAGAGCATAAAAGAACCCTCTCCCGAACGCCAATGCCCGGCAGTGCCTCCCCGATCAGTCCGTAAGCATCTTCGTCGCAGCCGATGGCGTCACGCCGCCACTGAAACCTCTTCCCCCGCCGTCCGCCGCCCGATCAGCCTCGCCGCCTCGATCAGCAGCAGCCCCGCCAGCCCCACCAGCACCGCCGCCGCCCACGGCACCGGACTCTTCCAACCATCCTCCGTCACCACCCCCTGTTTCACAAACCGCAGCAGCGCCCACGCGCTCATCCCATACATCCACCCCGTCGGCAGCAGCGTCACGATCCATGCCCGGCCGAACCTCCCCGACCGGTACAGCCACACCGTCACCCCCAAGAGCGCCAACGCCGCCATGAGCTGGTTGCTCGCCCCGAACAGCGGCCAGAAGGTCTTCCACGCCGGGATCGGCCGGCCCGCCGCGTCCACCGCCTTCTGCGTCACGAAGAACAGCGGCACCGCCGCCGTCACCGCCGTGGCCGTCCAACGCCCCGCCCGCGTCTCCCAGCCGGTGAGTTCCTGCAGGATGTACCGCCCCAGCCGCGTGCACACGTCCAATGTGTCGTAAACGAACGTCGTAAACGCCAGGAGCGCGAACGAGATCCCGAACGACGCCGGCACCCCCAACGCCCCCAGGAACACCGCGTTGCCCTGCGCGTAGATCAGGTTCGGGTCCTTCCCCCTCGCCGCGTCCAGGCTCAGCAGCATCACCGTCGCCAGCGACCCCACCGCCACCATCCCCTCAAGCACCATCGCCCCGTACCCCACCAGCTTCGCGTCCGACTCCCGCCGCAGCTGCTTGGACGTCGTCCCCGACGCGATCAGGCAATGGAACCCCGAGCACGCCCCGCACGCGATGGTGATGAACAGCATCGGGAACACCGGCCCGCTCCGGCCCGCGTCCGCCATGACGAAGGCTGGATATTCGATCGTCATCGACGCCCCGCCCCCTCCGAGCCACCCCCACACCGAGCCCACCAGCATTCCCGCCACCATCCCCGCCAACGCGATGAACAGGAAATACCCTCCGAGGTGCCCCCGCGGCTGCAGCAGCAGCCACATCGGCACGCCCGCCGCCACCATGCAGTACGCCAGCAGCAGCACGTCCCAGATCCGAATCGCCGTCGCCTCGCTCACGCCCAACATGGCGTCAAGGTTCAGCGGGACCCACGGCCCCGCCGCGATGGCCAACCCCACCAAGGGCAGAAAAATCACCGTCGCCCACCCCACGCTCAGCTTCGAATACCGCAGCAACAGCCCCATGATCACCGGCAGCACCAGGTACAAGAGCGACGACGACGCCGTCGCCCCGCCCTCGACCACGCTCCCGTTCTCGAGCACCTTCCGCCCCACGAACGAGCTGGCCACGATGTCCGTGAACGCCACGATGATGTAGACCAGTGTGATCCAGATGAAGATCAGGAACAGCACATAAGCGCGCCCCGACATGTGCTCTTTCACGACCTGCGCGATCGACCGCCCGCGGTGCCGCAGTGACGCCACCAGCGAAGCGATGTCGTGCACCCCGCCGACGAAGATGCTCCCGAGCACGATCCAGATCAGCGCCGGCCCCCACCCGAACCACACCCCCGCCAGGATCGGCCCCACGATCGGCCCGGCCGCCGCGATGGCCGAGAAGTGCTGGCTGAGCAGGAACCGCGGCTCCGTGGGGATGTAGTCCACGTCGTTCCGCATCGCCACCGCCGGCGTCACCGTCGTATCATCCAGCTTCAGCAGCCGTGACAGCCACCCCCCGTAGACCCGATAGGCCGCATAGAAGACCACCGCCGCCGGCAGGACGATCACCAAAATGTTCATGCGGTTGATTATATCGCTGCCCGTCTGAGCCCCATCCTGCTGGCGAACCCAGACCACCCCGCCCAACTCATGATGCTTTGGTCCTTGAAACTCCCGGGCCAGACGCTAACCTGCAAGGCTCCCTCCTCGCCCCGCCATGGCGTAATCCCCCCCACGCGGCCCCTCCCCCAATCCTGCCATGCACAAAGATCCGTCTCGCGTCGTGCACCAAGAGACTGACAAGTCAGCCATTGAGATCGCTGTCGCCCTCCGCAAGACCTGGGCCCACGGTTACTCCTTCGCCAACCTCCGCCGCGACACCATCGCCGGCCTGGTCGTCGGCGTCGTGGCCCTGCCCCTCTCCATGGCCTTGGCCATCGCCAGCGGCGTCCCGCCCCAGCACGGCCTCTACACCGCCATCGTCGCCGGCTTCCTGATCGCCGTCCTTGGCGGCTCCCAGACCAGCGTCTCAGGCCCCACCGCCGCCTTCGTCGTCCTGCTCGCCCCGATCACCAATCAGTACGGCATCGCCGGCCTCCTGATCGCTTCGTTCATGGCCGGCGGCATCCTCGTCCTGATGGGTGTCGCCAAGCTCGGACGACTGCTCCGCTTTATCCCCCACCCCGTCACCACCGGCTTTACCTCCGGCATCGCCGTCGTCATCGCCACCCTCCAGCTCAAGGACTTCCTCGGCGTCCAGCTCGATCACAAGCCCGAGCACTACCTCGAGCTCGTCGCCGCCCTCGCCCGCTCCCTGGGCACCATCCACTGGCCCGACTTCGCCATCGGCGCCGTCACCCTCGCCTGCCTGATCTTCTGGCCTCGCGTCACCCGCAAGCTTCCCCCCGCCCTGGTCGCTCTGACCGCCGTGAGCATCCTCGCCTTCCTCCTGCAACAACTCTTCCCCGGCTTCACCTTCGACACCATCGGCTCGCGCTTCTCCTACATCCACCTCGGTCAGACGCTCCCCGGCATCCCCCAGACCCCACCGGCTTTCGCCTGGCCCTGGGCCGTCGTCGACCCTGCCTCGGGCAGGCCCCCCCTCGAGCTCTCCCTGGATACTTTCCGGGGTCTCGCCGTCCCCGCTCTGGCCATCGCCATGCTCGGGGCCATCGAGTCCCTTCTCTGCGCCGTCGTCGCCGACGGCATGGCCGGCCAGAAGCACGACCCCGACGCCGAGCTGATCGGCCAGGGCGTCGGCAACATGGTCGCGCCTTTCTTCGGCGGCTTCGCCGCCACCGCCGCCATCGCCCGCACCGCCACGAGCATCCGCGCCGGCGGCCGCTCTCCCGTCGCCGCCATCGTCCACGCCCTGTTCGTCCTCGCCGCCGTCCTCGCCCTGGCCCCCCTTCTCGGCCACGTCCCCATGGCCTCCCTCGCCGCCCTGCTGATCCTCGTGGCCTGGAACATGAGCGAGGTACGCCACTTCGCCCACACCCTCCGCGTCGCCCCTCGCGCCGACGTCATCGTCCTGCTCTCATGCTTCAGCCTCATGGTCCTCTTCGACATGGTCGTGGCCGTCGGCGTCGGCGTCACGCTCGCCGCCCTGCTCTTCATGCAGCGCATGAGCGCCCTGACCCACACGCGGCTGACCAGCGGCGAGCACATGGACCTCATCGCCTCCCTGCCCGACGACGTCCTGCTCTACGAGATCCAGGGCCCGCTCTTCTTCGGCGCCGCCGAGAAGGCCATGGGCGCCATCGCCGAGTTCTCCG
>JADZCW010000126.1 GCA_020851395.1 Phycisphaeraceae bacterium | reverse complement strand
TCCCCCGCCAGCACATAGGACGAGTAGTCCGGCATACGCCGATAGAGCTCATACAGCCACCGTCCGCTGCCGCCGACGCGCGGAGGAAAAGTCTCCGTGATGACCAGGGCGTCTGTCATGCTGTTTTTCGGTGGTGTAGGCCGCGTTCCGCGACCTGGTACTCGTCGAGCACCGCCCGCGCGTGCTGGCGGAGGCTGAACCGCTCCTCGCAGCGCTGCCGGGCCGTCCGGCCGAGCCGCTGGCGAAGCTCGGGATTGAGGATCAACGATCGCAGCGCATGGGCCAGAGCATGCGGATCACGTGTCGGCACGAGTAGCCCGGTCTCCTCCCGGTCGATCATCTCCGGGATCCCGCCGACCTCCGCCCCGATCACCGGCAGCCCCACGGCCATGGCCTCAAGCACCGCGTTGCCCAGCGGGTCGAAGTGCGAGGGCACCACGGCGAAATCCGCCGCCGTCAGCCACTCGGCCACGTCCTTCTGGAAGCCGACGAATCGCACGTCGATGCCCAGTTCCCGGGCCAGGCTCTTCATCCGACGCAGGTATTCGCCATGTCCCGCCAGATCGTCGCCGACAACGATGAGTTCCGCCGCCGTCCGTCCGGTGACGATGCGCCTCTCCAGTAGCGCCCACGCCCGAAGCAGCTCGGCCACGCCCTTGCGTTCGATGACCTGTCCCGTGAAGACCGCCACGACGTGATCCGGATCGATCGCCCGCTGCCGGCGAGCCTCGCGTTTCTGCCCGGCCGTTGGCGCGACGGGCAGCGGCAGCCCGTCATACACCACCCCGCACCGGTCAGCCGGCATCACGTCCTCGAGCGTCATCCCCTGCCCGTCGGCCGGCCGATAGAGCAGCTCTTGCAGCCCCCGCGAGACGAACAGATGTCGCTCAGCCCCGAACTTCAGCAGCCAACGCGTGGTGACCGCGTCGTACAGGAACCGATGATGACAGACGCGTGCGATCGGCAGCCCCCGGGCCGCGTCAGACGCGATCTGGTGCGAGGGCAGATCGTTCGCGTGCACGACCGTGATGCCCTCTTTCTTGAAGATTGATCGCAGGGCATACCTCGCCCGGCTGTAGCGGAGCCAGTGCCAGCGATCCGTCGTGGGCATCGCCGCGATGCGGACGTCCAGCCCCGACTGCCGCATCAGGTCCGCTGTGTCGCCCTCCTGCCCGAGCACACACACGACATGGCAGCCGGTCTCATTCAATCCCATCGCCAAACGCTGCGCCGCCACCTCTGCCCCCCCCAGGAAGGGGGCCCGGCTGACGATCGCCACCCGTCGCGGCGGCGGTGGACGCAGGAAGCTCATCACACTCATGCCGCCCTCCTGCCCGGCCCGGGTGTGAGGTCGGCCGCGATGGCCGGATTAAGTTGGCGGTAAAGCCCGATGAGCTTTTCGAGTGAATGAGCTGGATTGAACGTCGTCGCCGCGCGATGCCGCGCCAGCCCGCCCAGGCGCTCGCGTTGGTGCTTGTCGGTCACCAGCCGGGTCACGCCGGCGGTCAGGCCCTCAAGGTCGCCCGTCGGGTAGATCAGCCCCGCTGCGCCGAGTACCTCGCCCACCGACCCGCCCTCGTACGCCGCGACCGCCTTGCCCGCGGCCATCGCCTCGAGCACGCTCATCCCGAAGGTCTCGTACTCGCTCGTGCTGACGAAGACATCGATCGCCCCCATGAACGGCCGAATATCGTCGAGGTGGCCGAGCCAGTGCAGATGCTTCCCGACCCCCGCCTTCGCGGCCTGCCTGTGAAGCTCTTCGACATAGCCCTCATCACCCGCCACCGCCGCCCCAGCGATCACGCCGACGACGCTGGGGTGTTCGGCAACAAGTCGCGCGATCATCTCGATGAACTCATGGATGCGTTTGCGCGGCCGCAGCGCACTGGCCGTCCCGATGACAACGCTCCCCGCCGGCAGCTCCCAGCTCGCCCGCATCGCCGGCCCCGTCGCCGCCGCTCGTTCGAAGCGAGGCAGGCTCAGCCCCAGGGGCACAAGGTGCTGGATGTCTTTCTCGACCACGCCGTCAACGGCGGGTTGGCTGTCGCGCCGCTGCCGATCCGACGTCCACAGCAGCGCATCGGGCTCACGCTCCGCCCCCGCGAAGGCCCACTGACTAAAGGACGGCTCGAGCAGGTAGCGTGTGTGCGTAACCAGCGGCTTGCGGAGAATCCTCCGCAGCGCCGCGCCCACGGGGTGCAGGTTGTGCTCGTTGCAGTGAATGATCTGCACGTCCCGCCGCCACGCCCAGCGTGCCACGCGGCTGAGGCTTCGCAGGCTACGGATCGGATGCCTCCGGTCTGGCCACGGCATGGGATCGATTAAATGCTCGAATCCTTCCTCGCTCAACCACGCGCTGAGCGCTCCCGCCTGCCGCACGACAACCAGGGGCCGCAGCCCCCGTTCGCGCCCCAGGCAGAGCCAGTCCTGCAGCGTCCGAGCGGTGCTGCCGAGGTGTGGGTTGTTGGTCAGGTAGAGCACGTTCATGGCTTGATCCATACGGATGTCCGATCGCCTCACGCGGCCCG
>JADZCW010000125.1 GCA_020851395.1 Phycisphaeraceae bacterium | reverse complement strand
CCCGCACGCGGAAGAAGTTCCCCCATGATCGACACGCACTGCCATCTGACATACGAACCCCTGCTCGACCAGCTCGATGCGGTGCTGAGGCGTGCCGCGGGGATGGGCGTGGACCGGATGATCAGCGTGGGCACCTCGCCGGCCGATGCCCGGCTGGCGGCGGAGCTGGCGGAAAAATATCCACACGTGTACGCCACGGCGGGGGTGCATCCGCTGCACGCGGACGAGTCGCCGGACCGGGCGGCGGTCGAGGCGTGCGTGCGTGAGTTGGGGGGGGAGAAAAAAATCATCGCCCTGGGCGAGATGGGTTTAGACAAGCACTACACCGAGCCGCCGATCGAGATCCAGCGGCGGGCGCTGGACTGGCAACTCGCCCTGGCGGGAGAGTTCCCCGACCTGCCGATCGTGATCCACAACCGCAAGGCGACAGACGAGATCCTCGGCGTGTTGCGGGCCTCAAATCTTCCGGGGGAGCGATTCGTCTTCCACTGCTTCACCGGCACGCCCGCGG
This sequence comes from Phycisphaeraceae bacterium, assembly GCA_020851395.1. Taxonomy (GTDB): domain Bacteria; phylum Planctomycetota; class Phycisphaerae; order Phycisphaerales; family Phycisphaeraceae; genus JADZCW01. Next base: position 6,960 of record JADZCW010000125.1, on the reverse strand, counting down.
AGGCCGAGGCGATCCTGGCCTTCGGTGCCGCGATCGGCTTCACGGGGATCGTGACGTTCAAGAACGCCCCGGAGGTCGCCGAGGCGGCCAAGATCGTCCCGCTGGATCGGATGCTGTGCGAGACGGACTCGCCCTACCTCACGCCCGAGCCGCACCGCAAGGTCCGGCCGAATGAGCCGTGCTATGTGCCCTTCGTGGCCAAGTTCCTGGCCGGCCTTCGGGGAATCGATCAGGCGCAGTTCATCGCAGCCGTCGACGCCAATGCCCAGCGGATCTTCCGTCTGCCGACGCGGTAGGGCACGCATCCTGCGTGCCCGCAGGTTTATTGAAAGATCCGAATGCGGCACGCAGGATGCGTGCCCTACATGTCAGAGTTGCTGGGCGAACAAGGCGAAGACGACCAGCGGCTGCTGCCCGGTGTTCTTGATCTCCAGCCCGCGCTGGCCGGCCTGCTGGCCGATGAAGAACTCGTCGCTGTCGGTGGCCTTGCCGCCGCCGCCCTGGATGGGCGTGCCGTTGAGCTCGCCTCTGCCCTTCCAGACGAACAGCACCGCCGGCTCAGGCCAGCGGATCGTCGTGGCGCTCTGGACGGTGATGCGCAGACCGCTGAACTTGGTCGACGCTGTCGGGGGGTAGATCCATTCGACCGTCGCGCCGGAAGCGGAAACGACGATCGGGCCGCCGGGGGCGACCGCCGTGGGTTTGAGGCGTGAGGCTTCGAGCAAGCCCGGGGTGAGGTTGTCGGACCAGTTGATGACCCGCTCAGCCGCCTCCTCAAGGGTCTTGAATCCCGGGTGGAGGATGGCGGGGTCGAGGGGCTGGCCGCCGAAGTCGGCCTGGAAGAAGGTGTAGACATCCGAGGGCTGCTGGATCTCAAGCGTCAGCGCGGTGCCGGGGCGGTGCAGCAGGCCAGCCCGGGCGACAAAGCCCTGCCCAAAGTTCTGGTACCCGCCGGGCGACAGCTCGATCACGTGGTCGGTGCTCCGCCGCATGGCGGCAATAATGTCCTTGGCCGTCACCCCCGGGTAGAGGCCCAGGTGGGTGTAGGGGCAGTTGCCCTTGGGGGCGTCAAGGAAGTGATACGCCTCGTCCTTGCCGAAGCGCTCGTTGGGGTAGACGCCCGGGTTCTGGCTGACGAAGCGGTCGTCGGCGTGGATGTGGAACGGGATCGGACAAACGGCGTCGAGGAGCTTGATCAGGACGCGGAACTCGCCCTGGTGCTGGGTGAAGCGTTTCTCCCCGAGCAGGCGTGGGCCGATCTCGGGCTGGGCCACCAGGTCGCGCAGGGCGATGGGCTGGTGCTGGTGGGCCAGGTCGGCACAGGCGCTGATGCCCCCGGAAGGGATGGACGGCGGATTGGAGGCGGGGGTGGCCGAACCGATCCAGCGCTCGGGCTGATAGTAGGCCGGCCGGGGGGCGTTGGCGGGGCGCTGGCCCAGACGATTGCCGTCGCCATAGAACCGGCCGACGATCTGCGGACGCAGACGGACCAGGTCACCGGTGCGGTCCAGGGCGGCGGTCAGGGAGCGTGCGTCGAGCGTGCTGGGCATGAACAGGTTCCTCATGGATGAACGTTCCGGACATGCAGCATAAACGTCCTGCCCGGCTGGGCAAGCGCGTCAAAAAGACCCCTGGCACTTGCCCGGCGGCCGGCAACGGGTAATCTGGACGGTATTGGTTTCGCCGGAACACGTTAGGAAGCACGTACGTCATGACGCAATCACCCAATCCAGCAGGGGAGCCGGTCCGCTCCGACATTGACGCGGAGCTCGACCGGGAGATCAACGAGGCGCTCGGCGGTCAGAGCCTTGAGTCGCTGATGGCGCAGTCCGAACCGGACGGCGGGCAGCGCGAGGCGGGCGAGGCCGAGGGCCAGGACGAGCCGGGCAAGGCCGGCGACGCATCCGGGGGCGGGGGCGCCGGGGTGGTCGGCCAGCTCAAGCGCGGGCGGATCACAGCCATCTCAGGCGACGACGTCTTCGTCGACCTCGCCGGCATGCCCGGCAAGAACCAGGGCGTGGTGCCGCTGACGCAGTTCGAGCGCCCGCCGCGCGTCGGGAGCATCATGGACTTCGTGGTCCAGCGGTATGACGACTCCGACGGGCTGGTCGTGCTCTCCCGCGAGGGGGCGGCCGCTCGCGCGACCTGGGAGCAGATCCAGAAGGGCCTGACCGTCGAGGCCCGGGTGACGGGGACGAACAAGGGCGGACTGGAGCTCGAGGTCACCGGCGGGATCCGGGCCTTCATGCCCGCCAGCCAGGTGGACCTGCACCACACCGACGACCTACAGGCGCTGGTCGGACAGAAGCTCGAGGCGATCGTGCAGGACGTGGACCGGCGGGGCAAGAGCGTGGTGCTCAGCCGCCGGGCGCTCCTGGAAAAGCGCCGCGAGTCGATGCGCAAGAAGCTCTGGGAGACGATCGAGGCCGGGGCCATCCTCGACGGCGTGGTGACGCGGATCGCCGAGTTCGGGGCGTTCGTGGACATCGGCGGCGTCGAGGGGTTGGTCCACGTCAGCGACATGGCCTACAGCCGAGTGGACAAGCCCGAGTCGGTCGTGTCGGCCGGGCAGAAGGTGCAGGTCAAGGTCCTCAAGCTCGACGAAGAGAAGCAGCGGATCAGCCTGGGCCTCAAGCAGGTCCAGCCCGACCCGTGGGCGACGCTCGGAGAGCGGATCAAGCCCGGCGACCAGATCTCCGGCCGCGTGATGCGGCTGGCGCCGTTCGGCGCGTTCATCGAGGTCGAGGCGGGCGTCGAGGGCCTGGCCCCCTTAAGCGAACTGAGCTGGACCCGAATCAGCCGGGCCGATCAGGCGGTCAAGGAAGGCGACATCATCCGCGTGGCCGTGCTGAGCGTGGACATCCCCAATCACCGCGTCTCACTGTCCGTGCGGCAGACCTCGGGCGACCCGTGGGTCGGCGCGGAGCACAAGTACGCCAAGCACAGCCTCGTCGAGGGCACCGTGCTGTCGACGACGGACTTCGGCGCGTTCGTGCAGCTCGAGCCGGGCGTCGAGGGGCTGGTGCACATCTCCGAGCTGTCAGACAAGCGCGTCGGAGCGGTGACGGACGTGGTCAGCGCGGGCCAGAAGCACCAGTTCCGCGTGCTGGACGTGGACGAGGACAACCACAAGATCCGCCTGTCGCTCAAGGCCGTCAACGCCCCCCCGGCCCCGGAAGGGGAAACCACGACCAGTGCTGCTCATGCCGGCGGACGTCCATCCAGCGGGCACGGCGGCTCGCATCGCGGCGAGCGTGTCGTGACCGCCCCGGCCAGACCCGCGGCCAAACGGCCCGGCAAACCGCTCAAGGGCGGGCTCGAATAGACTCACTTCGACGACCCCGAACCCCCCCCTCCCCCACGGCTGCCGTGCGAAGCACACTGCCCAATCAACTGACTGTGCTGAGGCTCTTCCTGGCCGGCGCTTTTCTGTTGACGCTCAATTCGTATCGCTACCCGCATGGGCCGCACTGGATATTGGTGGCGGCCTTTGTCATCTTCATCATCGCCGGCGTCACCGACTGGCTCGACGGGTATCTGGCCCGCAAGTGGAAGGTCGAGAGCACCTTCGGCCGGGTGATGGACCCCTTGTGCGACAAGCTGCTGGTCATTGGAGCCTTCATCGCCCTGGCCGGGGCGCGGTTCGCCATGCCCGACGCGGTGGGCGAGGGCAAGATCGTCAACATGATCAGCGGGGTCTACCCCTGGATGGTGGTGCTGATCCTCTTCCGCGAGCTCCTGGTCACGGGCATCCGCGGCGAGGTCGAGGGACGCGGCGTGGCCTTCGGGGCGAGCATCTGGGGCAAGCTCAAAACCGTGTTCCAACTCGTGGGCGTGCCGACAATCCTGGCGATCGTGTGGTTCGACCCGCACAAGCAAGGGCATGAGTGGGCGGGGTGGGTGCGCGACGGGCTGGTCTACGCCATCGTGATCTCGACGCTGCTGAGCGGGTGGCCCTACGTGACGAGCTCGCTGCGGATGATGCGCGAGAGTAAGTAAGTCGTCCGGTCCGCGGACAGGCGTTTTCGTGGGAGGTTGACGAGCATGGGTGCGAGCAAGCGCGGTTACGTAGCCTTCGACCTCGGGGCCGAGTCCGGGCGGGCGATGCTCGCGACGTTCGACGGCCGCAGGATCGAGCTGGGCGAGCAGCACCGCTTCGCTAACCGCACGATCCGCCTGCCCGACGGCCTGCACTGGGACCTGACGGGGCTGTGGGCGCACCTGCTCGAGGGGCTAAGCAAGTCCGTCCGCACGGCCGCGGATCAGGGCGTGACGATCACCAGCCTCGGCGTGGACACCTGGGGCGTGGACTACGGGCTGATCGGCCAATCCGGGCAACTGCTCGGCCTGCCCTTCGCCTACCGCGACGACCGCAACCCCCCGGCGATGTCCGCGACGCTTAAGAAGCTCGGCGAGAAACGGATCTACGACGTCACCGGCATCCAGTTCATGCCCTTCAACACCCTCTACCAGCTTGTGGCCCAGCAGCAGTCGGAACCGGCGATTCTTGAGCACGCACAGCACATCCTGACCATGCCCGACCTGCTGCAATACTTCTTCAGCGGGCAAGCGGTCAATGAGGCGACCGACGCCTCGACCACGCAGATGATCGACCCTCGCCCGAGAAATGGCGCCTGGGCGAAGGACCTGATCGCCGCCGCCGGCGTGCCGACCCACTTCCTCGGCGACCTCGTCCCGGCGGGCACGAAGATCGGCAACGTCCTTCCGGGGGTGGCGGCGGAGACGGGGTGCCCCCCGGAAGTGGCTGTGATCGCGCCAGGGACGCATGACACGGCCAGCGCGGTGGCGGCGGTGCCCGCCGAGACGGGCAAGGGGAACTGGGCCTACCTCTCGAGCGGGACATGGTCGCTGATGGGCGCGGAGATCGACAAGCCGGTGATCTCCACGGCGACGCTGGCGGCGCAGTTCACGCACGAACGCGGCGTCGGCGGCAAGATCCGCTTCCTCAAGAACATCGCCGGCCTGTGGCTCGTGCAGGAATGCCGGCGCGACCTCGAGAAGCAGGGCCAGTCGCTCGATTACGAGACGCTGACGGCGATGGCGGCCAAGTCGCTGCCCTTCCGCACGCTGGTCGATCCCGACCACGGCCCCTTCGGCACGCCGGGGGACATGCTGGCCAAGATCCGTGATTTCGCCCGCAAGACCACCCAGCCCGAGCCGACCGAGCCGGGGCAGTTCGTCCGCTGCTGCCTCGAGAGCCTGGCGTTGCGCTACCGACAAGTCATGGACCTCCTCGAGCAATTGCTCGGGCAGCCGTTCGAACGCCTGCACATCGTCGGTGGCGGCGGGAAGAACACGCTCTTGAACCAGATGACCGCCGACGCCCTGGGCCGGCCGGTGATCGTCGGCCCCTACGAGGCCACGGCGATCGGCAACGCCCTGACCCAGGCCATGGGAGCAGGGCAGATCAAGGACCTGACGCAACTGCGGCAGGTCGTGCGGGACTCGTTCGAACTGACCACGGTCGAGCCGAAAGACGCGGCCGCGTTCGCCAATCACCTCGATCGCTTCGCCAAGCTGCGCCTCGCGTAGGGCACGCATCCTGCGTGCCGATGTGAGCGTGCCGACATTCAATTCATGGCACGCAGGATGCGTGCCCTACAAGGCTGCGTGCCCTACCGCTTCCGGGGGTCAGGCGAGCTTACGTCGAACCGTCGTGCCCTCTTTAGTCGAGCGGACCTCGAAGCCACCGTCCATGATCTGTTTCCGCAGCGTGTCAGCCTTGCCGAAATCCTTGGCCGCGCGAGCGGCGTCGATCTGACGCGCCAGATCCGCCGCCTGGTCGTCGGTAAGCCGCCCCGCCGGGGCCGTCTGGGACTGCTCGTCGGCCAAATGGACGACGCCCAGAACCGTGTCGATCTTCTCCAGCACAGCCAATGACGTCGCCGGGTCAGGCTGCGGCTCAGCGAGCCACTTAAAGACCACCGCCAGCGCGCCGGCAATGTTCAGGTCGTCGGCCAGCGTCGCGCCGAACTCGGCCAGCACGGGGTGCGACACGTCAACCTTGGGCAATGACGCCGAGCCGGCCTTGGACTTCCACTCCCCCGCCGCGTCGCGGAGACGCTGCACGACACGGGCCGAATCCTCCAGGCCGCGGCGGGTGAAGTTGATGTTCGAGCGGTAGTGGCCCTTGAGGATCTCGTAGCGGATGACGGCCGGGGCGACGCCCTGGCTCACCAGGTCGCGAACCGTGTAAAAATTGCCCTTGCTCTTGGACATCTTCTGGCCCTCGACCATCAGGTAGCGGGCGTGCATCCATAAGCGGGCGAAGTGGTCGTGGCCGAAGCAGCCGCGGGATTGGGCGATCTCGCACTCGTGGTGCGGGAAGATGTTGTCCTCGCCGCCGGTGTGGATGTCGATGACCTGCCGGCCCAGGACCGAGGCGGCCATGGCCGAGCACTCGATGTGCCAGCCGGGGTAGCCCGCCCCCCAGGGCGAGTCCCACTTCATGATGTGCGAGGGGTCGGGCTTCCAGAGCAGGAAGTCAGCCGGGTGGCGTTTGACAGCCTGGTGCTCGTCGAGGATGCGTCCGCCGGCGCCGCCGCGGATCTTGTCCAGCGTGTTGCCGCTGAGCTGGCCGTAGTCGGGGAAGGACTCGACGCTGTAGTAAACGGCGCCGTCGTCGGCGACGTAGGCGTGCTTGTTCTCGATCAGGCCGGCGATCATCTCCTGCATCTGCTGGACGTACTGCGTGGCCCGGGGCATCTGGCGGGGGTCGTCGCCGACGATGCGGAGGTTCAGTCGGCGGGCGTCCTCAATAAAAGCCTTGGCGTAATAGCCGGCGACCTGATAGGGATCATTCGGGTCGTCGACGGGGGCCTGGCCGGACTTCTTGGCCTCCTTGAGCCGACGGGCGGCGACCTGCATCTTGTCCTCGCCCGAGCCGTCGGCCGAGGCGTCGTCGGTCATGTGGCCGACGTCGGTGATGTTCATCACCTG
>JADZCW010000124.1 GCA_020851395.1 Phycisphaeraceae bacterium | reverse complement strand
CGGGAGTTGCTGCCCTACCCGATCGCGCGGTTCGTCGAGGAGGTCGGGCAACTGCAGCCGGACCGGCGTCTGCCGGAGGTGGCGTACTCGAAGCTGTTCTGGCTGGCGGTGGTGGCGGTGGTGGCGATCCACAGCTCGTACGGGATCTCGCTGTACTTCCCGAAGTTCGTGGGGGTGCAGTTGTCGTTCAATTTCCTGCCGCTGCGGAGCCTGTTCCCCAACGCGAGCAAGGGGCCGATGTCGTGGGCGGTTTACCTGCCGCAGATCTACTTCACGGTGCTGGGGCTGTCGTTCTTCCTGCGTGGGGAGGTGTCGCTGAGCCTGGGGCTGGTGGGGGTGGTGTACATGGTCTTCGCGTCGCTGATGTACAGCTACGGCCTGTCGATCGAGCACAGCCCGTACGTGCCGGGGAACTTCAGCCTGCTGTTGTTCGGGGCGTGGCTGGGCGGGGCGGGGCTGATCCTCTACACGGGCCGTCGGTACTACCTGCACGTGCTGGCGTCGTCGGCGGGGCTGCCGCGTGCCGAGGAGGTGCCGGGGTACTGCGTGTGGGCGGCGAGGGGGATGATGCTGTGCCTGGCGGGGGCGACGTGGCTGCTGACGCACTACGGTCTGGACTGGACGATGAGCGTGCTGCTGGTGCTGATGGTGCTGTTGATGATGGTGGTGCTGTCGCGGATCACGGCCGAGACGGGGGCGTTTTTCATCCAGCCGGGGTGGGTGCCGGTGGGGGTGCTGACGGCGATCCTGGGGGACCAGGCGATCGGTCCGAGCGCGTTTATGCTGCTGGGGGTGGCGAGCGTGGTGCTGGTCAACGACCCGCGCGAGGCGGTGATGCCTTACCTGACCAACGCGATGCAGATCGCGGACCAGGGTCAGACGCGTCCGAAGCGGATCGCGCCGTGGCTGGGGGTGATGCTCGTGGCGGGGTTCCTGGTGACGCTAATGGTGACGCTGCTGTTCCAGTACAACAAGGGGATGAACACGAGCGACAACTGGTCGACGCGGGACGTGCCGTCGTTCGCGCCCAATGGGACGGCGACGCTGGTGCAGGAGCTGTCGGCGCGCGAGCAGCTGAGCACGGCGACGGTGCTCGAGGGGCTCGAGAAGCTCAAGGCGTTCACGCCGCGGCCGGACACGCTGGGGTGGGTGGTGCTGGGGGTGGGTCTGGTGGTGGCGTGCGCGGTGGCGCGTCTGCGGCTGAGCTGGTGGCCGATCCATCCTGTGATCTTCATGGTGTTCGGGACGATGCCGGCGATGCGGTTCTCGACGTCGTTCTTCCTGGGCTGGCTGATCAAGTCGGCGGTGGTGAAGCTGGGGGGGACCAAGAGCTACCACCAGGTCCGGCCGTTGATGATCGGGATGATCGCTGGGGAGATCCTGGCGGTGCTGGTCTGGACGGTGATCGGGGTGATCTACTACATGATCTGGCAGACGCCGCCGAAGAATCCGCTGATCTTCCCGGGCTGAGCGGACGCAAGAGGCTGGGACCACGATGGGACGTTAAGGCATGCAACGGATCGAATGGCTAGGCATGGCGATCGACGCGGCGGAGGACTGGGAGGTCCTGCGCCACTCGACGCGGCGCGAGCGGGGACGGCTGATGCTGGCTGACTCCGTCTGCGGGCGGATGACGCTGGCCTGGGCGGTCTGTCGCAATCGGCCGGACAGCGAACGGCTGATGCAGGACTACCGGTCCCGCGACCTGGAGCAGGACCCGGACGCCACGTTTGAGCCGCTCGAGGAGCTCGGCGCGTGGGAGGGGTATCGCTGGCAGCGAGGGTCGGACGAACTGCCCGAGGGATCGGAGGCGGACGCGGACGCGGAGCTAGAGCCCGAGACGGCGCCGGTGACGGTGAGCCTGGTCACACGGGCGGGGCTTTACGAGCCGGTGTACAAGCGGTGGGTGGAGGCGACGCTGTACTGGCCGGGGGCGATGGAGATGGCGGACAGGCAGCTCGAAAGGCGGATTCTTGGGAGTTTCGAGGTGATCGAGCCCGAACAGGGTCTAGGGAGGGTGCGGGCATTCGGGGTGTCGGTGACCTCACCGAAATCTCATGAGGACGGGGGGTGGGAGCTGGAGAAGGTCGAGGCGCGGCTGGGGCAGGTGACGCTGGAGTTCCAGGGGCGGGGCCGTCAGCGGGCGACGGTGCGGAAGCTCGGGGCGACGGCGGCGTGGTTCGACGGGGACGCGGAGGCATTTCTTCGGCGGCAGATGGGGTCGGTGCGGTACGATATCGAGGCGGTGCGTTACGACGGCCAGAATGCGTGGCTGGCGAGGAGTCGTCCGCGGGGTGAGGGGTATCGGTGGCTGCTTCGTCCGGACCGTCGGCAGGACCTGGTCTGGGCCAACCCGCGGGTTGAGCACCTTTACCATGTCACCACGCTCGGGCCGAACTGCTCGGCCTTGGAGGCTGCGCAGTTCGAGGTCCGGGCCACGTCCAGGGGAGGGATGCGATGACGAAGAACCTTCCGAGCTTCGAGCAGTGGATGGCGGCGGTGCCGGTGCCGAACCGTGCGGTGCGTCAGGAGCGTCGGGGGCCGAACGAGCTGCTCTTGTTCGTGCCGCTGCGCAAGAGGTGGTTCACGCGGGGGCCGTTCCGTTGGCTGATGCCGATCAGCGAGGAGCGTGGGGTGAGCCTGGACGGTCTGGGGGCGGAGGTGTGGGGGGCGTGCGACGGGCGTCGGTCGCTGCGTCAGATCGCTCAGGATCTGGCGGAGAAGCACCACCTGTCGTTCCATGAGGCGAGGGCGAGCGTGACGTTGTTTCTTCAGCAATTGACCGAGCGGAAGCTGATCGTGATGGTCGGCCCGAACCGGTCGGGACAGGAGCCGAGCGTTTGAAGCCCATCATTGTCCAGGACCAGGTGCGTCTGGGGGTCGGCCGGTGCGTCGGTCTGTCGCTGTCGGGGATGTCGTACCGGATGTTCCGGTCGATGATCACGGTGTCGATCCTGGCGTTGGCGGTGGCGTTCTTGTCACACGTGCTGTGCTACAGCCTGCTCGAGCAGAGCACGCGTCTGCGGGCGTACGAGGAGCTGACGGAGTACCGTCTGGTGGGTCAGTGGGTGACGCGGCTGCGCAGCGCGGACACGCCGGCGCAGGTGCAGGAGGCGCTGGCGGCGAGCGACCTGGGGCGAGTGGCGGAGTACCGCCGGTGGTCGGGGGCGTCGGCGGAGGCGTTTGAGGGGGCGCGGGAGACGGCGGAGAGACTCGACGCGCTGTACGCGTATCTGAACAACTTGCCGCTGACGGTGCGGGGGGTGGTGCTGGGCGACCTAGACGCGCGGCAGATCCTCCAGGGGGCGCAGAACCCGGGGGCGTACGAGACGCTGATGAGCAAGCTCGGGGACCTGAACCTGCGGATGCCGGTGGAAGACGCGGGGGCGTTGCGGTCGCTGGTGCAGGAGTCGCAGCCGGCGATGTGGGCGATGATCGAGTCGATCCGACAGGGTCACGCCCGGGCGATCGAGGAGGTGCGTCGGGCGGGCGGCGGGCTGGACCCGGTGGAGCTCTTGGCGACGTCGCCGCCGCAGCTCGGACGGGCCATCGAGCAGGCGGGCTTCGCCATCGGGGACGAAGCCGAGAGCACCCTGCGCTCGCTCAAGAGCCACGCGCAGCGGCTGGTGGACGTGCAGCAGCTAAAGCCGCTGCTCGAGACCTCGTCGGTGCGGGCGGCGATGGCCCGGCGGCTGTCGATCAACCCCCGCGAGGTGGACCTGACGCGGACGATCAACTGGCTGCGGAACGAGTCGCGGGCGAAGTCGCTGGCGGACGAGCTGGTCAAGCAGGACCCGCGGACGGAGCTGTCGGCGACGCGACTGCTGGCGTTGGCGGAGTCGGAGCGGAAGCAGGACCGGCTCGAGTCGATCCAGGGGACGACCGAGCCCAGGGCGCGGCAGGGGCTGCTGGACCTGCCGAACTGGACGCGGTGGCTGGTGCTGGTGTCGTTCCTGGTCTGCGCCATCGGGGTGATCAACGCGATGATGATGTCGGTGACGGAGCGGTTCACGGAGATCGCGACGATGAAGTGCCTCGGGGCGCTCGACGGGTTCCTGCTCTTGATGTTCTTTTTTGAGGCGGCGATCCAGGGGCTGCTGGGGGGGCTGGTGGGTGTGGTGCTGGGGGTGGGTTTGGCGGTGCTGCGGGGTTGGATCACACTCGGGACGCTGGTGTTCCCGTCGATGCCTTGGTCGGACGTACTGACGGGCGGGGCGTTGTCGGTGGCGGCGGGTCTGCTGCTCGGTGCGGTGGCGTCGATCGGTCCGGCGTGGACGGCGGCGAGGCTGGCGCCGATGGAAGCGATGCGAGTGGATTAACCGGCTTGGCCGGAGGAATTTGCGTTGACACAGAGCCAGACATCTTCACCGGCGGCGGCGACCCCCCCTGCCCTTCCGGGGGCGGGATCCGGGGGGGACAAGCCGATCATCATCCGCACGCTGGGGCTGTGCAAGAGGTACGGGATGGGGGAGGCGGTCACGCACGCGCTGCGGAGCGTGGACGCGACGATCTTCCGGGGGGAGTTCATCTCGGTGCTCGGGCCCAGCGGGTCGGGCAAGAGCACGTTCTTCAACATGATCGGGGCGCTGGACTCTCCGAGCGAGGGCCGGGTGCTGATCGACGAGGTGGACGTGGCGCAGCTGAGCGCCAGCGAGCTGGCGTTTTTGCGTTGCCAGAAGATCGGGTACATCTTCCAGAGCTACAACCTGATCCGTTACATGACGGCGTTGGAGAACGTGACGGTGCCGATGACCTTCGCGGGGGTCAAGCCCGAGGAGGCGAGGCGGCGGGGGATGGGGCTCTTGAAGCTGGTGGGGCTGGAGAACCGCTGGTCGCACCGGCCGATCGAGATGTCGGGGGGTCAGCAGCAGCGCGTGGCGATCGCGCGAGCGATGTGCAACGAGCCCAAGATCCTGCTGGCGGACGAGCCGACGGGGAACCTGGACCTCAAGACCGGGCAGGAAATCCTCAACATCATGCAGCGGATCAATCAGGAGCGCGGGGTGACGATCGTGTGCGCGACGCACGACCATCGGCTCTTGAACATCTGCGACCGGATCATGTGGGTTCGTGACGGCCGGATCGAGCGGGTCGAGGCGAGGCATAACCTCAAGATCACCATCGGGCGGATCGGAGGCGAGGAATGATGCGTCGGCGTGACATGCTCCTGGCGGTGATCGCGGTCCTCGCGTGCCTGTCGGCGGCGGGCGAGTCGATGACGGCTGGGGAGAAGGCGTTCCTGGGGGACATCGAGGCGTTGACGGCGGGGCCGCACCGGCTGGCGGGGACGGCCGAGGGCGAGGCGGCGGTGAATTACGTCGAAGGGCGTCTGCGCGCGATGGGCATCGAGCAGGTGCTCCGGATGGAGATGCCGGCGTGGCAGACGAAGGTGGTGCGGTGTGAGATCCGGATCGGGGACAAGAGCTACGCGCTGCTGCCGATGCGTCCGAACCTGGTGGTTCCGCCGTCGACCGGGCCGGAGGGGGTCAGCGGTCCGGTGATCTACGTCGGCGGGGGGACGCTGGCGGAGTACGGGGGCCGGTCGCCGGAAGGGGCGATCGTGGTGCTGAACTATGACTGTCAGCAGAACTGGGTGGACGCGATGGCCATGGGGGCCAGGGCGGTGATCTTCCTGGGTGACGGGCCGCAGGTGCAGAACGCCAAGCACCAGGTGATGCCGGCCAACCTGCTGCGGTTCTACGCGCCGCCGGGGACGCTCAAGGAGGTGGACCTGCGGCGGGACGCGGGCGAGGCGACGATCTTCAGCGAGGTGAGGTGGGAGCTGGGTACGGCGACGAACCTGGCGGCGCTGATCCCGGGGTCGGACCCGGGGTTCGTCGAGGCCCGGGTCGAGCCGGAGCTGGTCGTGCTGGCGTCGGACCTGGACAGCTTCGGGGACGTGCCGGAGGACTCGCCCAACGCGACGGGGGCGGCGAACGTGGCGGCGCTGCTGCACACGCTCGAGGGGATGGTCAAGGAGCGGCCGAAGCGGGACGTGCTGGCGTTGTTCCTGAACAACCGCGCCCGCAGCGACCAGGGGGCCCGGCTGATCTACGACGCGCTATGCATGGAGGAGGATGAATCGGAGCTGCTGACGCAGGACCACCGGGACGAGCAGGCGATGCTCACGCAGATGAGGCAGTTGCTGATCAGCGCCCCGGGGACGACGCCGACGCGTCAGCAGGTGAGCAACCTGATTCAGATGCTCGACCGCGAGGCCCAGCGTCGGCGCACGGCGGTCAACGACGAGCTGGCGCGGATGCGTCTGGCCGAGTCGATGGCCAGTGCGTCGGACGAGCACAAGGCGCAGATGACGGCGTTGCAGGAGGGGCGGAACCGGTGGGACGAGTTCCGTCGGGTGCTGAACAACGCCAGCCGGTCGCCGTCGAGCTTCGACCCGGCGGAGCTGGAGCAGGCCGTGGCCCGCAGCCTGGCGCACTCGAACCCGACATGGCCGGGCGAGCGGGTCGAGGGGCAGAGGCCCATGATCCGCGAGAACACCGCGGAGCTGCGTGAGGCCGTCGGACGGAGGATCAGCACTCGGCTCGATGAGCTGCATCGGCTGCTGGAGATGGACCAGCAGCGGCAGGCGCTGCGGCGGCTGGTGTCGGGGCGGTGGATCATCCTGCACGCGAACTTCGATCTGTCCGACCAGGGCCCGACGTGGAGCACGGTGGCGGGGCACTCGGCCAAGCGGCTGTTCTTCTGGACCCGGCAGGCGGCGAACGTCGACACGCCGGGGCTGCACAAGCGGCTGCTGTCGGTGATCGGCCGACTGGCGGCCCCCGCCCCGGGAAGTCAATCAGGTGATTCGGGGGAGGGTCAATCGGCGATCGCGGGTTTCGACCTGCGGCCTGTGGACGACCCGGACTACGGCGCGGTCTTCGCGGCGCGGCTGTTCATGCCGAGCGGCGCGGTGGCCAGCAGCTTCGGGTTCTACGGTCTGTCGATGATGACCGGGTACGACGAGCGGCCGCGTCAGGGCCTGCCGAATGACGACCTCGAGCACCTGGACTGGCGGAGGATCTACGCCCAGGCCGTCCCGGCCGGGTCGCTGCTGGCCCGGGTGGCGGACTCCGCGGACGTGAGCCTGCCGCGGCTATTCCAGGACGTGACCAAGACGTACCGGCCGGACTGGTCGCCGAATCAGATCAAGGGGGACATGGCGATCCTGCGTTCGACGGGGAGCCTGACCGAGGACTGGCCAGCGGCGGGTGCGGTGACGGCGACGTGGCCGAGCGAGACGTGGTTCGAGACGGACCCGTGGGCACCGCTGGCCGGTTACCTGCTGATCCCCGACTACGACCCCGTGGTGATCGAGCCGACCGACGCCAACGGTCGGGTGAGCCTGATCGGGGTGCACGGCGGGGATTACATCCACTACCACCGCGTGGCGGCGATGTTCGACGAGGGGGGACAGGTCGCGGCTATCAACAGCCGGGCGTCGAGCTACGTGGCGGACCCGGGCACGGGGCGTAGTGAGTTGTTCCCGGGCGAGGGGTTCGTGATCGTGCAGACGCAGCGGGGCGGGACGTACCAGGCCAACGGTCTGCGCATCCTGCGGGCGGTGTCCAACGCGGACCTGCGCACCAACCGCAGCCTGATGGGCCAGGCGAACGACGTGGCGTTCTTCTACGCGCACCGCTTCGATCTTCAGGCCGAGTCCACGCACGGCGAGGCACGGTTCAAGGTTGTTCAGCCCGACGGGGCGATCGTGCTGAACGTCACGCCCGAGGCGCCTGAGGGGCTGGGCATGCCGGCCTCGAAGATGATCCTGCCCTGGCCGGCGGACGCGGCCACGGCGGCGGACCTCTGGGCCCTGAACGAGGGACGTCTGGCCACGCTGCGGCGCGGGGGGGTGATCCTGCCGGACCTCGAACGGCTGCACAGCCGGGCGGGACGCCTGCTCAACGAGTCGCCCGCGGCCCCCCCGACCTCCGCGGCGGCGCCCCGGGAAGATGGCGTCGCGGGACAGACGGCGGCTGACGAGGGCCCAGGCCGCGTCGGGTCGTCGATCGTCAGCGAGCAGTCGGCGGTGGCGCAGGCGCTGGCGCTGAGTCGGCAGGTTTACACGCCGCTGCGGGCGGCGATGAATGATCTGATCAACGGCATCGTGGCGCTGCTGCTGCTGGCGATCCCGTTCGCATTCTCGCTCGAGCGGCTGCTGTTCTGCCGGAGCACGGTCTACGGGCGGCTGGCGGGTTTCGCGGGATGCTTCCTGGTGACGTTCGGGCTGCTGTACCTGATGCACCCGGGGTTCGCGATCGCGCAGGCGCCGGTGATGATCCTGCTGGCGTTCGCGATCATCCTGCTGTCGTCGCTGGTGAGCTTCATCATCATGCGCAAGTTCCGGGACCAGCTGATGGAGAGCCAGGGGCAGGGCGGGGCTCGGCACCGGGTGGAGATCTCGGCGATGGGGACGCTCCTGGCGGCGGTGGGGATGGGGATGTCGACGATGCGTCGTCGGCCGCTGCGGACGACGCTGACGGCGGTGACGGTGGTGATGCTGACGTTCACGATCCTGTGTTTCGCGTCGCTGTCGAGCCAGATGGGCGTGCGACGGGTCTATGAGGGGCCGACCGGGCAGGGGCAGAGGGCCGCGATCTTCCTGCGTAAGCTCGACTACTCGTCGCTGTCGGATCGCCAGATTGAGCGTCTGCTGGGCGACCCGGCGCAGACGCACAGCCTGCCGATGGGCCATTGGTGGAAGGTGCGCCTGCAGCGGACCGACGCCCAGACGAGCATCGCGCGGGCGGACAACGGCAGGGCGCTGAGCGTGGACGCCGTGATGGGCTTCGACCCGAGCGAGATGGACCATTGGCCGGACCTGGCCCAGGCGCTCGAGGGGCGTGACGTGGAGGCCAAGAAGAAGGCGCTGGCCGAGGGGGGGGTGTACCTGCCGCGGCTGCTGCAGGAGCAGTTGGGCCTGCGGCCCGGGGACCCGGTGATGGTCGACGGCAAGCGGCTGAGCTTCGCCGGGGCGATCGATATCGCGGCGATGCAGCGGCTGCGTCACCTGGACGGTCGGTCGATCCTGCCGGTGGACTTCGTGGCCTTCGAGGCGGAGCGAGCCAGCGGGGCGCAGCAGGCGGCGCAGACGGACGACCGCATCCAGCGTGACTTCCAGCGGCTGAGCCCGAATCAGGTGGCCATCACGTCGGCGAGGCAGGTTCGTCTGCTGGGGGGGAATCTGCACGTGGTGCCGCTGTACCCGCGGGGGCCGCTCGACGCGGCGGAGCGGGGCAACGCGCTGGCGCAGCTGACCTCCGTGCCGGTCTGGACGCGCACGGAGCAGGGCGTGTACCGGCTGTTCTTCACGACGCTGACCGAGGTCTCGGGGGGGATGGCTTTGGTGGTGCCGATCCTGCTGGGGGGGCTGATCATCTTCGGGACGATGCTCGGGAGCATCACGGACCGGGAGAAGGAGATCTACACGTTCAGCGCGTTGGGGCTGGGGCCGGCGCACGTGGGGTTCCTGTTCTTCGCCGAGGCGGCGGTCTATGCAGTGATCGGGGGGATGGGCGGGCAGCTGCTGGCGCAGGCGGTGGCGCAGGCGGCGGCGGGTCTGGCCAAGCTCGGGTGGATCCAGACGCCGTCGATCAACTTTTCCTCGACCAACTCGATGTTCGCCATCGGGGTGGTGATGGCGACGGTGATGGTCTCGGCGATCTACCCGGCGGTGCGGGCGTCGCGGAGCGCCAACCCGGGGCTGGCCCGGGCGTGGAAGATGCCGCCGCCGCGGGACGACCTGATCCGGATGAAGTTCCCGTTCACCGTCTCGTCGTATGACATCACGGGGGTGGTCAGCTTCCTGGCGGAGCACTTCCGTCAGCACGACGACGCGGGGCTGGGGATCTTCGCGACGACGGCGACGCGGATCCTGCAGGTCGGGGACGAGAAGCACCTGACGCTCGAGGCGGAGCTGGCGTTGGCGCCGTTCGACCTGGGGGTGACGGAGGTTTTCCGGCTGACGGCGACGCCGTCGGAGATCCCGGGGGTGGACGAGGTGACGATCGCGGCGGAGCGGAGGAGCGGGGCCCGGCCGGACTGGTACCGTGCCAACCGCGTGTTCGTGCAGGACCTGCGTCGTCAGTTCCTGCTGTGGCGGACGCTGTCGAACGAGGCGATTGAAGGTTATCGCCGGCAGACGCTCGAGGAGCTTGGCCGGCAGAGTGAGCCGGCGGCGAGCGTCTGATCCCCCCTACCGTAGACCCCTTACCCGGAGACGGGACGTGAGTGCATCGCCAACCATCGAGCCCAAGCCCCCGGCCAACACCCCGGCCAAGAAGCGGGACACGGAACTGGAAGTGTTCCGCAACCTGATGCAGCCGCCCGAGACATTCGAGGACGGCTTCACGTGGCAGGCGTTCCTGGGCGCGTTGTTCGTGGCGCTGGTGATGGTGCCGGGGTCGATGTACATGGGGCTGATCGCCGGCACGGGGATCGGGGGGGCGGCACAGTGGGTGACGCTGATCCTGTTTATCGAGGTGGCACGGCGGGCGAACAAGGTGCTCAAGAAGGCGGAGATTTTCACGCTGTTCTACCTGGCGGGGGCGTTGATCGGCGGGGCGAGCGGGTTCGAGGGTGGGATGGGCCTGCTCTGGAATCAGTTCTACGCCCAGTCCAACGCGGCTCAGGCGAGCGGGATCTCCGAGGCCCTGCCCAGGTGGTTCGCGCCCAATGACCCGGCGGTGCTCGAGCAGCGGTCGCTGCTGATGTGGCAGTGGCTGCCGGCGATCGGGCTGATGATCTTCGGGACGGTCATGGGGCGGGTGAACAACATGATCCTGGGGTACGGGCTGTTCCGGCTGGCCAGCGACGTCGAGCGTCTGCCGTTCCCGATGGCTCCGCTGGGGGCGCAGGGCATCCTGGCGCTGTCGGAGGAGCAGGAGGAGGAGAAGGCGGAGAAGGACATGAACAAGGACCCCAACGCGCCGACGAGCTGGCGTTGGCGGGTGTTCTCGATCGGGGGGCTGATGGGGATGGTGTTCGGGCTGCTGTACCTGGGTCTGCCGACGATTACCGGGGCGTTGCTGGCGGCGCCGATCTCGATCCTGCCGATCCCTTTCGTGGACTGGACGTCGCGGACGCAGCACATCCTGCCGGCGGTGGCCACGGGGATCTCGATGGACCTGGGGGTGCTGTTGATCGGGATGCTGCTGCCGTTCTACGCTGTGCTGGGGACCTTCATCGGGATGGTGATCACGTTCATCGCCAACCCGCAGCTGCGCAACTTCGGCATCCTGCACACCTGGAACTACAACGACCCGCTGCTGACGACGGTGTACAAGAACAACATCGACTTCTACTTCAGCTTCAGCATCGGGCTGTCGCTGGCGATCGCGGTGGTGGGGTTCCTGGCGGTGAGCAAGGGGCTGGTCAAGCTCCGCAAGGCCCGGCGGGAGCAGCGCGCGTCGGGGCAGGAGCCCAACCGTCTGCACGCGGCGCCGAAGGGCCGCGGGGACCTGCCGAGCGCGATGATCCTACTGACCTACGTCCTGTCGACGAGCGCGTACATCCTCGTCTCGGGGTGGCTGATCAACTGGCACAGCGGCGTGATGATGGTGATGCTCTTCTACGGGTTCCTGTACACGCCGGTGATCAGCTATGTCACGGCCCGTATGGAGGGCATCGCGGGGGAGGTGGTGAACATCCCGTTTGTCCGCGAGGCGTCGTTCATCCTGTCGGGGTACAAGGGGGTGGAGGTGTGGTTCCTGCCAGTGCCGCTGCAGAACTACGGGTCGATGGCGGTGTTCTACCGGCAGTGCGAGCTGACGGGGACGAAATTCTGGAGCATCTGGAAGTCGGAGCTGCTGCTGACGCCGATCATCCTGGTGGCGTCGCTGTTCTTCGCCAACTACATCTGGGGGCTGGCGCCGATTCCCAGCGCGCAGTACCCCTTCGCGCAGCAGATCTGGGACATCAACGCCGAGAACAACGCCGTCATCCACTCGCTGACGCTCGGGAGTTTCGGCACGGCTGAGCAGGCGTTGCGGGCGGACTACATCCTCTGGGGGCTGGGGTTCGGCGGGGTGCTCTTCGGGGTGCTCAACACGCTGGGGGCGCCGATCTTCCTGACCTACGGGATCGTCCGCGGTTTCAACCAGGCGGTGCCGTACTCCATCATCCCGCAGTTCATCGGGGCGCTGATCGGGCGCTACTACTTCCAGAAACGGCTGGGGCTGGCGTGGCGGCAGTACGTGCCGGTCATCGTGGCGGGCTTCAGTTGCGGGATGGGGCTGGTGGCCACGCTGGGCATCGGCTTTGTTTTTCTGGTCAAGAGCGTGTTCCAGTTGCCGTTCTAACCCCCCGGAAGTGCCCCCGGAAGTTGAGTCCGGTCGCCTTAACACCCTGAACCTCGGCCTTCGATCATGACCCAGAACACCCCACACGACATTCCCAAGGGCGCCACGCTGATCGAGGTCAACAAGATCTCCAAGCTGTTCCACCTGCGCGGCGAGGACGTCTACGCCGTCAGGGACGTGAGCTTCGACATCAAGCGGGGCGAGTACCTGTCGATCATGGGCCCGAGCGGGTCGGGCAAGACGACGCTGTTCAACATGATCGGGGCGTTGGACGTGCCGACGAGCGGGTCGGTGAGCATCGGGCCGCTGGACCTGACCAAGCTCACGAGCCGGCAGCTGGCGTACGTGCGGAACCACTACATCGGGTACATCTTCCAGGCGTACAATCTGATCTGGTCGCTGACGGCGTTGCGGAACGTGTCGCTGGCGGCGGTCTTCGGCGGGGCCGACGAGCACACGGCCACGCAGCAGGCGAAGCAGGTGCTCGAGCTGGTGGGGCTGGGGCATCGCCTCGATCACCGGCCCGACGAACTCTCGGGCGGGCAGCAGCAGCGCGTGGCCATCGCGCGGGCGCTGGTCAACGACCCGGCGATCATCCTGGCGGACGAGCCGACGGCGAACCTGGACTTCAAGACCGGGGCGGACATCATCGGCCTGCTCAAGAAGCTCTCGCAGGAGCGCGGGGTGACGATCGTCACGGCGACGCACGACCACAAGATGCTGGTCAACTCCGACCGGATCCTGTGGATGCGCGACGGGCAGGTCGACCGCATCGACCGGCGAGAGGACCTGGACATCCAGGTCGGGCAGATCGAGGTGCATGGGGAGGAGGGGGCGGCGACGAGCCTCAACGATCACTAGCCGACAGCCCGTGTTTCCCTGTGCCAAGCCGCTCCGCCGGGAGCCGACACTTGCCAACCACCCGTACTTGCTCCATCCTGATGGTCTCGGTCGGGGGTTTCTCCGGCCGTGGTTCTTTCACCACCCCCACCCCTGTTAGGTGTGCCTGACATGCTCAAACCCAATCATCCGCTGCGTCGTGCGTCCTGGATGTGGATCTCCGCCGCTGAGTTCCTGCACAACCAGTACGCCCAGTTCCGCAAGGACTTCGACCTCGACGTTGTGCCGGCTAAGGCGCCGTTCTTCGTCTCGGCGGACCAGAAGTACGTGCTGTATGCCAACGGGAAGTATGTGACGCGCGGGCCGGCGCGGGGGTATCAGGACTCGTGGCCTTTCGACGAGGTGGACCTGACGCCGTACCTGCGGGCGGGGCACAACTGGATCTGCATCCTGGGGTACAACGGGGGCAAGAGCACGTACCAGTACCTGACGCAGTCCTACGCGGGGGTGATCGCGGCGGGGGTGTGGGGGAAGGTCGACGTGTCGTCGAACAACACCTGGTCGGGGCGGCCCGCCCGGGCGTACAAGCGCGACACGGCCCGCTACCGCGTGCAGTTGGACTTCCAGGAGCAGTTCGACGCCCGCGAGGACGACGGATCGTGGCGGACGGCGGAAAAACTCCCCGAGGGGTGGAGCATGAAGCGCTCGTTCCGGCCTTACGGCGTGATGCCGTGGCATGACATGGAGGATCGCGGCATCCCGAATCTCGGCAACGAATGGCTGCCGTACGTCCGGGCGTGCTCGATGGCGCAGGGATCCTGCGCGGAAGGTTACAGGGACCGCTACAACATCGCGCATGGCTTCCACAGCGAGCATGACAAGCTCGCGTGGCGCGATGCCTCGCCGGCTCAGGCGGATGGGAAGTGGCTGACGCTGACGCTGCCGGGGACGGGTGAGGATCGGCTGGCGGCGGTCACGGCGGATCTGGGCGTGCTGGGCATCGGGTCGCTCAACGTCGAGATCAGCGGCGGGGCAGGGCAGGGGGAGATGATCGACTTCTATTTCACCGAGGGGCTGCACCCCGACGGCCGGCCCATCGTCACGGCGCCGGGCACGGGGTGCGAGGCGTCGATGTGCAACCGCCTGTACCTGCGGCCCGTCGCGACGAAGCATGAATTCTTCCACGTCATGGGGCATCGGTACCTGGTGGCCATCGCGCGTTCGACGCGGCAGCCGGTGACGGTCAGGGTGGCGCTGCGGCACACGGTGTACCCGCTGGACATCAAGGGCAGGTTCAGCTGCGACGACGCGATGCTCAATGACATCTACCGGATCAGCGTGCGGACGCAGCAGGTGTGCGCGCTGGACAGCTACGTCGACACGCCGTGGCGCGAGCAGGCGCAGTGGTGGGGCGACGCCCGGGTTCAGGGGCAGAACACGTTCCACTTGGCCGGCGACGCGCGGCTGGTGGCGAGGGGCATCCGGAGCATCGGCAGGCAGGAAGTGCCCAACGGGCTGACCTACGGGCACGCGCCGACGATGTCGCATCACTGCATCCTGCCGGACTTCTCGCTGATCTGGCTGGTGAGCATCTGGGATTACTACTACCAGACGGGGGACATCGGGATGTTCAAGGAGCAGTGGCCCCGGGTGCTGCGGGTGCTGGGCTACTTCCGGGGGGAGGGCCGGCAGAAGAACGGGCTGCTGGGGTACGACCCGCGGTACTGGCTGTTCCTGGACTGGACGAACCTGCACAAGGACGGCACGCCGACGCTCTTGAACCTCTGGTACATCTTCGCGCTCGAGAAGCTGATCACCATGGCGGGCGTGGCGCGGATGGCCAAGGAGAAGAAGCTGCTGACGGGGCTCTACAACGAGCAGAAGAAGCGGGTGCTGGCCAAGCTGTGGAATAACAAGGAGAAGCTCTTCCACGACGGGCTGACGCGCGAGGGCAAGGCGGTGAACGTGCACTCGGTGCACAATCAGACGCTGGCGATCCTGTGCGGCCTCAAGCCCGAGCACCACGGCGCGATGGTCGAGAAGCGGATGCTGCCCTACCTCCGGGAGGAGAAGGTCGAGGGCGGCCAGCCGTCGAGCTTCTGGGTGACCTATGTCTACTCGGCCATGCGGCAGCTCGGGTACGGGCGGCAGGTGGTCGAGCACATCAAGCGGAACTGGGCCCCGATGGTGCCGTGGGGCGGGACGTGGGAGGCGTTCCCCAGCTCCGACATCGGCGGCGGCAAGACGCAGGAGGTCGGGAATGGCTCCTGCTCGCACGCCTGGGCGGCCCATCCGATCTACCACCTCGTCGGCACGCTCGGCGGCCTGGCGCAGAAGGACGTCGGCTGGAAGCGCGTGAGCTTTACGCCCACGCTCGACGTGCCCGGCGTGGGCACCACCTCGGCGGCCATCCCCGCCCCGCAGGGGCTGATCGAGTCGAGCTGGACCCGCAAGGGCGACAAGGTTGAGGTCAGCCTCAAGCTGCCGCGCGGCGTCGAGGCCGAGGTGATCCTGCCGGGCCAGAAGCCGGCGAAGGTTCGGGGGACCAAGCGGTGGACGCTGGGTTGAGCCAGCTGGCTGTTGGCTGACACGGCTCAATCGCGTCGAAAATATCTTCCAGTCATTCCTATCAGCATGCGCAGGACAAAGGCTGTGCATGCTGTTTTTTTTGTGCTCGCCCGGGTGGCGTGGGCTCTGTAGAAAACTTCCCTTTGTTCGGCGCCTGTTCGCTGGCGCGATCGGTGGAAGGATGATACACCAGGGGCCATGAGCACGACCAGCAAGTCGCCAAGGAAGGTGCTGCGGGTGGCGTACGCCGCGGCCAAGGATGCCCTGCCCGAGTACGCTCACCACTTCGCGCCCAAGAAGTTCACCCAGCCGCAGTTGTTCGCCTGCCTGGTGCTCAAGGTCCACCAGAAGAAGGACTACCGCGGCCTGTGCGCCTTGCTCATCGACAGCCCCGACCTGTGTCAGGCCATCGGCCTCAAGGCCGTGCCGCACTGGACGACCCTTCAGAAGGCCGCCGACCGGTTGCTGCGGACGGCCAAGGTGCTCGAGTTGCTCGAAGCGACGCTGACGCTGACTCGTCCACATCGCCGCGTCCGTCACGCCGCGGCCGACTCGAGCGGCCTCGAGACCCACCACGCCAGCCGCTACTTCGTCTGGCGCAGTCAGCAGACCACCGAGGGTAAACAGCCCAAAAAGCGGCTGCGTTATCGCAAGTTCGGCAAGCTCATGATCCTGGTCTGCTGCGCCAGCCACCTGGCGTTGGCGGCCGTGGCCTCGACGGGCCCGACGCCCGACGTCGACCAGCTTGACGGCCTCTTGGCGAACCTGACCCCCTGCACGACGATCGAACGACTGGTGGCCGACGCGGGCTTCGACTCGGCCCACAACCACCGACTCTTACGCGAAGATCACGGCATCACATCGACCATCCCGCCGAGGCACGGCCGTCCGAGCCAGGACGGCAGGCTGCCGACGGACGTGTACCGGCGCTTGATGAAGACGCACTTCAACGCCCGGGCCTACCGGTGGCGGAGCCAGATCGAGACGGTCTTCTCGATGCTCAAACGCAACTACGGCAGCAGTCTCCAGAGCCGCAGTCACCCCCGCCGCTGCCAGGACTTGCTCCTGCGCGTGCTGACTCACAACATCGCCATCCTGTTACCATG
>JADZCW010000123.1 GCA_020851395.1 Phycisphaeraceae bacterium | reverse complement strand
TGTACATCGCCGACCGGGGCAACAAGCGCGTGCGGGTCTACGACTTGGATGGGACATATCGCCGGGTATTCGGGGCGGACTTCCTGACCAGCCCCTGCTGCTTTACGAGCCTGGGCGAGCATCTCTATGTGCCGGAACTGCGGGCGAGGCTGACGATCCTTGACGGCGACGATCATCCCGTGGCCACGATCGCGGCCAACGAAGCCGTCTGCGACAAGCCCGGCTGGCCCAACGAGCGGAGCATGATCGAGCCGAGCAAGCTCAACAGTCCCCACGGCATCGCGGTGGACCGCCAGGGCAATATCTACATGGTCGAATGGATCACGGGGGGCAGGATCACGAAGCTGGCGAAGGCCTGAACGATTCGAAGCCGCTCCGCACGTTGATCGTTCCACCACCCGTTTCAGGCAGGGCAAATCCACTAGAATCTCGTTCCGTCGATCGGTGGACAGGTCGCCACATCCATTTCACAGGATGCTTCGCCATGCAATACGTCCAACTCGGCCGCTCCGGCGTCAAGGTCTCGCGTCTGTGCCTGGGCACGATGAACATCGGGCCGCTGGTCGATGAGCCGCTGGCCCACGCCATGCTCAGCCGCTTCTGCGACGCCGGCCTGAATTTCATCGACACCGCCAACGTCTACGGCACCTGGCACGGTCGCAATCCCGAGGACCATCGCGGCTGGACGGAAGAGATCATCGGCCGGTGGATCAAGAACAACCCCGGCCGGCGCGACCAGATCGTCCTGGCCACCAAGGTCTACCTGGACATCGCCTCCGGCCCCAATGATCGCGGCCTGTCCGCCTACCACATCCGCCGGGCGTGCGACGAATCCCTCCGCCGGCTCCAGACCGACTGCATCGACCTCTACCAGATGCACCACGTCCAGCGGACGACGACGTGGGACGAAATCTGGCAGGCCTTCGACATCCTGATCCGCCAGGGCAAGATCGTCTACGTCGGATCATCCAATTTCGCCGGCTGGGACATCGCCACCGCCTGCCTGACCGCCAAGGAGCGGAAGATGCTCGGCCCGATCAGCGAGCAGACGAAATACAACCTTTCCGGCCGCGTCCCCGAACTGGAGGTCATTCCCGCCTGCCGGCACTTCGGCCTGGGCCTGATCCCCTGGAGCCCCCTGGACATGGGCCTGCTCGCCGGCGTGCTCAAGGCCGGCCAGCGCGACCGCCGCAACCATGAATGGGTGGCCAACCGCGTCGAGCCGCTACGTGCCAAGCTCCAGCGGTATGAGGACCTCTGCGACCAGCTCGGCCACCCCCCCGCCCAGGTCGCCCTGGCCTGGCTGCTGCACAACCCCGTGGTCACCGCGCCGATCATCGGCCCGCGCACGATGCAGCAGCTCGAGGACACGCTGCCCGTCCTCGACCTCAAGCTCGACGAAGCGACGCTCAAGAAACTTGACGAGATCTGGCCCGGCCCGGGCGGCGAAGCGCCCAAGGCTTACGCGTGGTAATCCTCGCTTGGGCCAATCGCACGCGGTCGCGATCCCATCGAGAGTGACGCCCTCGGCGGCGGCTCATCCATCGACCCAATCGCCGCCTTAGCGCGGAGCTTGGCTCCTGGGGCCATGCGGAGGCTGTGGCAGGCGATGGCGCCGCGGGTCTGGCTTTCAGCGGTCAGCTCGACGGGGCCACCGACGCGGGCTTGACCGATGAATTGGCCCTGATTGGTGAATTCGCCGCAGATTAGCCGGCCCTGCATGCGCATTTGTGAGGGGATGTCGACGCGGCCGATGACGGTCAGGTCGCCGCGCAGGCTGCCGGTGACCTGGTAGTCGGATGGAGCCAGGGCGTGGGTGCAGCGCGGGCAGCGCAGGGAGAGAGCCTTGGCGCTGGCGTGGAAGACGTGGCCGCAGTCCGGGCACCAGACGCGTCGGACGGCCGGGGGCTGGGGGGGAAGCAACGGACCTTGTCCCAGGGCGGGCCGGAGCATGGTGCTTCGCCGTGGTTAATGGGTGTTGTGGCCGTTGCCGTTGCCGCTGTGGGCTGGGGGCATGCGGAGCGTGCGCTCGATCTCGCGGGGACGCGTCCGGACGGGAGAACGCAGCGAGGCGAGCTCGTCGTCGGAGAGGTCCGCCGAACGCGAGGCGTGCCGGCCGGTGTCTTGAGCGGCACTTCCGGGGGCGGGGGTCGCGGCGGGGAGGTTTTGCAGGACCTGCTGGTCGGCGGCGGTCATGGCCTCCTCATCGACCCAGATCTCGCCGCGGAAGCCGGCCCCTTCGTTGACCACGAAGCGGTTCGAATAGACCCGGCCGCGCATGCGGGAGCCGGGCATGAGCTCGACTTCCTGCTGGGCCACGATGTCGCCCTGGGCCTGGCCGGCCACGCGGACGATCGGGGCGATGACCGCGCCCTGGACCACGGCCCCGGGGGCGAGGTCGATCTGGCCCGCGCCGCGGAGGGTGCCGCTCAGCTGGCCCTCAAACGTGGCGTCGGCCTCGACGGACAGATCGCCGGTGATCACCCACCCCTTGCCCACACGCACGTCTTGCTGTTCAGTCATCGCCGGCTCCTTGCCGTGAAAAGTTGACGGGATACTGCCATCCCTGGCCACCCCCCTAGCACATCGGGGAGACACTACTTCCGGGGGGGCCTCCGATAAGACCTTCGGACGGGGTGCTGGCGGGGGTGTAATTAATTATCGGGAAGTGGAATACCGGCTGGGAGGGGGGTTTTTCTCGGACCTTTTGACGCGGTTTGGGGCGGTGAACGGCATCCATCGGCGGGTGCTCGCGCCTTTGAACATGGTGCGTAGGGATTGGGCCGTGACTAAGCTGGTCGGACGATACCGGCCTGGCGTGAGGGTCGGTTCCCTGTTCACTCTCGGCTTGAGGGTCCTGGCATGGCGTTTCCCCGGTTTGTTCTGGCGGGCGATTGGCGTCGGTTCATCGGTGATCGGCAGGTCGACTTCGTGCGCGTGCCGGGAAGTCATCGGCCGATAGGCGACTGCCGACTCGAGCACACGTTCGCCCGGCCGTGGCCGGTGGACAAGTCGCGGCGGGTGTTCCTGGTCACCGAGGGCGTGCTGGCGACGGCGGAGTTCAGCCTCAACGGTCAATCGATCGGGCGGGCGGGGCCGTGGGCGCGGTATCGCTTCGAGATCGCCCCCGAGCTCTTGCTGGATCAGAACACGCTGACGGTTCACCTGCGCGACACGGTCGAGTCCTTCGGTCCGCCCCCCGGTAGACGGTTTGACGGCGGGCTGATCCGGCCATTGTGGCTCGAGAGCCGGCCGGTGACGTTCCTGGAGGATTTCCGGTTCACGGCTGAGCTCGACGCCGACTGCACGCGGGCCCAGTGCGAGGTGGCGGTGGAGTTCAACGGCCTTACCCCCCTGCCGGTTCGCGTGGTGATGGCGGAACGCGACACGGGCGTCATTGTCGTCGACACACAGGCCACGGCGGCCGCGCCGGCGAGGTTCACGCTCGATCAGCCGCGGCTCTGGTCACCGCACAGGCCGAACCTCTACACACTGACGGTGCATGCGTCGGATGAGGGTGAATTACTGACTGAATCGGTGGGCGTGCGACGGATCGAGGCACGCGGGCAGGACTTCTATCTGAACAACGAACGGCTGATACTCAAGGGCGTCTGCCGGCATGAGTTCACCAGCCGAAGTGGGTACAGCCCCCCGGAAGGGGAGATCCGCAGAGAACTCGCCTTAATCAAGCACGCGGGGTTCAACTTCATCCGGCTGGTGCACTCGCCGCAGGGGCCGGAGGTCTGCCGGATCGCGGCCGAGCTGGGGCTGCTCGTCAGCGAGGAGCCCGGGACGTGCTTCCACGACCTGGC
>JADZCW010000122.1 GCA_020851395.1 Phycisphaeraceae bacterium | reverse complement strand
CAACTGGCACGCGGAGAACTATCCGGGGCTGATCGCCAAGAGCGAGTTGGGGGGTGAGTTCGAGGTGGCCCTGGCGTGGGAGATGCGGCCGGCGCCGACGACGGGGGCGACGATCGATCAGTGGTGCAAGAAGCACGGGGTGGGCAAAGCCAAGAGTATCGAGCAGGTGGTGGCGGAGTGCGACTGCATCGCGGTGCTGGCCCCGCGCGACGCGCGGACGCATGAGCAGCTTGCGGACCTGGCGCTGCGGTCGGGCAAGCCGGTGTATATCGATAAGCCGTTCGCGCCGGACGTGGCGACGGCGCGGCGGCTGTTCGAGAAGGCCGAGCGGCATGGCACGCCGATGTATTCGTCATCGGCGCTGCGATTTGGTTCGGCGCTGACGTCGGCGCTGGCGGGGCCGTTGGCGGACAAGAAGGTCAGCTACGTGGCGACGCGCGGCAGCGGGCAGTTCGCTGAGTACGCGATCCATCAGATCGAGATGCTGGTGATGACGCTGGGGACGGGGGCGAGGCGGGTGATGCAGGTGGGGAACGCGACGGCCCAGCAGATGCTGGTGGATTACGGCGACGGGCGTCGCGGCGAGATCGCGCTGGTGCCGAATCATGAGTTCACGCTGGTGGCGGGGTGGGGCGTGCCGGGGAACGGCGGGTCCCATCGCATCGACCAGATGAGCGACTTTTTCCCGCGATTCATCGACGCGATGCTCCGGTTCTTCCAGACGGCGCGGGCGTCGGCGCCGAAGGAGCAGACGATCGAGATTGCCGCGCTGCTGCAGGCGGGGTGCGCGGGGCTGGAGCGGATGGACCAGTGGGTTGACGTGCCGCGGTAGAGGGTATGAGGGGTTGGCGGCGGTTGCCGCGGTCGGCACGCCAGAATGATCCCGGAAGCATCAACGGGCGGCAGCCTGGGCCAGGCTGGTCCGGTGGTTAAACGTTGGATGAGGTCGTCGATCAGGTCCGCCGGGCGGGCTGTGCCGGTGCGCTGCGGCGAGGTGCTGGTGCATCCGGGGGAGATCGTCTTGGCTGACTTCGACGGGATCGTGGTGATCCCGCGGAAGGTGGAGGATGAGGTGTTGCGGCTGGCCATGATCGCCTGGCGGCCAGGAATGATCGCGCGGAGGATTACACCGTCTTCCAACGGGCATTTGATGGCAGGCGGCCTACAGACATTTCCTTAGCCCGTAAACAGCTAAAAGCTATTGATCACTCTGTTTTCATCTGGCATACTCTTGTTGTCTGCTGCGGTGTCCACAACAGACAGGAGGAGAAAGAAGATGAAATCGGTACGTCTTGCTGCCATCACCTTGTTGGTTGTTTGTCTGGCCTCGCGAGCGAGTGCCGCCGTGGTCTTTCTGTCGACGCATGGTTGGTACGACATGTTCAATCCACCGACGCAGGTCAACCCCACGATCTCGCTTGCGCCGGGGGAGACCGTCCAGCTCTACCTCTGGGCCTCCGTGGGCTACAACGAGTATGTCGATGGGATGGGGATCAACGTCCTGTGCGCCACGCCAAACGTGGCCAGGGCGACACAGGTGGTGGTCTCGCAGAGCATGTGGGATCCGGGCTCACAGTGGCCGACGCCGGGTCAACTGGCCACCGGCTTCGGCCTCATTGGACAGTCGACCTATACCGGACTACCCGGCGGCAACCCTCAGTGGTACAGCATATGGATTCCTGAGGCGATTCTCGGGCTCTGGAATGTGGCGGAACTCACGGTTGAAGGGTTGGCACCGGGAACGACCAGTGTCTTTATCAAGTCGAACCAGGGCGGCGGCATCACGTACCGCTTCCCGTACAGCTGGCCGATGACGAATCTCGGTTGGGGCGATGCGGCGGTTAATACCACGCTCGGGCCCGGCATCGCCAGCGCGCTGGCCGACGCTACGATCGTTGTGACGCCGGAACCCGCGACGGTCGGGCTGATGTCGGTGGCGGGCGTGCTGATGCTCGCGCGGCGGAGGGGCTGAACTCAGTCGGGCGCGGGCGCAAGACACAGCGTGAGATGTATGCCAAGTACGGGGTGCTGGGATCCGCCGCTGCGGTCACACAGACTTATCAATGGGTCAAGTTATCCCGTCAATCCTGTCCGGCGGTTGAACTGCTCGATCAGGCTGTCGATCTCGTCGACTTGATTGGCTGTGCCGGTCCAGTAGTTGCGGGCGTACCACTGGGCGCGGAGCTCGTCGGAGGTGCGGGCCTGCTGTTCGACCCAGGTGTAGTACTTGAGGTTGTGGATGGCCTGCTTGGCGGGGTGGTCGAGCTCGCGGACGTGAGAGGTATCGCAGCCGAGGAGGTGGCGGTGGTAGTCGGCGGCGGCGTCGAGTTCGTCGTAGGGGCCGTGCAGTTTGCGCAGTTCGACCAGACGGCTGTGGTAGAGGTCCATGGAGTCGGTCAGGACGGTCAGGACGACATCGTGCTCGTCCATCTCGTACCACTTGGCGAGCTTGATGGCTGAGAGCAGATTGGCAATGCCGGAGATGCCCAGGAGGCTGAGTTGATTGACGGTCGCTTCCGGGACGCCGCGCTGGACGAGGTAGGCTCGGCCGGCCTCTTCGTTGAAGAGGCGGACGAGGGACATGGCGGCTGCGTCGTCGATGGCCATCACCAGATCGGTGTTGCGGACGTTGTGGATCCAGGGGACGTGCTTGTCGCCGATGCCCTCGATGCGGTGCTCGCCGAAGCCGGCCCGCAGGAGCGTCGGACATTGCAGGGCTTCGCTGGCGGCGATCTTGGCGGTGGGGAAGAGGGTCTTGAGGTAGTCGCCGCTGGCGAGCGTGCCGGCGGAGCCGGTGGTGAGGGCGATCCCCCGGAAGGTGTCGCGGGGGCCAAGACGGCGTTCTAGGACTTGGCGCATGGCGCGGCCGGTGACGTGGTAGTGCCAGAGGTAATTGCCCATCTGCTCGAACTGATTGAAGATCACGACGTCGGGGCGGGTGGAGCGCAGCTCCCAGCATTTGTCGAAGATCTCTTTGACGTTGCTCTCGCTGCCGGGGGTGGCGATGACCTCGGTGTCGAGCTTGCTGAGCCAGTCGAAGCGTTCGCGGCTCATGCCCTGGGGGAGGATGGCGAT
>JADZCW010000121.1 GCA_020851395.1 Phycisphaeraceae bacterium | reverse complement strand
CGCCAGCTCCTTCCACGGCGTGTCGAGTTGCTCCAGCAGCAGCGCGATGGCCGTCGCCACCGCCAGCGTCACCATCGCCCCACGGAATTGGTCGAAGGTCAGCGGCACCCGCCAGGCCAGGAAACCCGCCAGCGGGATCAGCGTCAGCGGGATCGACCATCCCGGCCAGTCCCACGCCTCGGGCCCGCCCAGGCCGAACCCCGCCAGCAGCACAAACCCCACCACGTCCAGCAGCCAGATCACCCACGTCCGGTTGGCGCGCCACGTCTGTTCGTTGTAGTTCATGGTCACTCCTTCTTGAGCAGGCCCTCACGCTGGATCATGATCCGCAGCGTGTGGCAGATCAGCTCGATCTGCGTCTCGTCGAGTTTGTTGTAGAAGGGCAGCGCGATCGTCCTGCCGCTGACCGATTCAGCCATCGGATAGTCCCCGGGCTTGCAGCCGAATCGCTCACGCATGTAGGGCTGAAGGTGGATGCAGGGGAAGTAATTGGACGCCCCGATCTCGTGCCGGCGAAGCCCCTGGATGATCCGGTCCCGGGCCACCTGGTCGTACTCGTGGGCCAGGCGGATCACGAACACGAACCAGCTCATCGAGTTCGCGTGCCCGGCGGGAATGGTCGGCAGGATGACCTCCTTCCAGTCCATGATCCGGTTCATGTAGCTCATCGCCACCCGACGCCGCGCGTCGAGGATGTCGTCCAGCCGCTCCATCTGCGCGATCCCCAGGGCGCACGCCAGCTCGCTCAGCCGGTAGTTGTAGCCCAGCCGCTCGTGCGCCAGCCACGACCCCAGCCGATTCCCGCACGCCTCGCCCGGCAGATCGCCGAAGCCCTCGAGCGCCCGACCCTGATTCCGCAGGCTCCGGCACAGCGCCGCCACACGGTCGTCATCGGTGACGATCATCCCCCCCTCGCCCGTCGTGATCTGCTTGTTGGGGAAAAAGGCGAACACCCCCACCCGCCCGAACGACCCGACCGGCTTCTCCCGGCACTTGCCCCCCAACGCCTCGCAGCAGTCCTCGACCAACGCGATCTCGTGAGCGTTGGCGATCGCCGCGATCCGGTCCATGTGCGTGGGGTTCCCGAACACCTCGACCGCCAGGATGGCCTTGGTCCGCGGCGTGATCGCCGCCTCGACCTTCTCAGGGTCCATGTTCAAACTGCGCGGGTCGATGTCCACGAACACCGGCGTCGCCCCCGTGTACAGGATGCAGTTCGTCGACGCCACGAACGAGAAGGGCGTCGTGATCACCTCATCCCCCGGCCCGATCCCCAGGGCCAACAGCGCCAGGTGCAGCCCCGACGTGCCCGAGTTGACCGCGATCCCGTGCCGCCGCCCCGCCCGCTCCGCCACCATCTCCTCGAACCTCGCCTGCCGCGGCCCGATGCTCAGCCGACCCGACTGGAGCACCTGCGTCACCGCCGCGATCTCCTTCTCGGTGATGTCCGGCAGGCTCAGGGGGATGGCGCTGTTCCACGTGGATTCCATAGAAGTGCTTTCCATTCGGACGGTGCCGCGACCGGACTGGCCGATCTAAAAGCGACACCTGCTCCATAGTCTATCGGGCGAGGGGTTGGCTCAGAACCATTGAAAGGGCCCCCGTCTGCCCCGTGTGCTTGAGGTACAGCCAGGCCGCCTGCAGACGCAGCGTGTCCTCGAGGTTCGCCCCCCCCCGGACGATCACCCCCAGTCGCTCGAGCTCAGCTGGGTCGATCTCGTCGCGGTGCCGAGCGTCGATGATCACCGCCAGCCACCGGGCCGTCGGGTCCTCAAGCCCCCCGGGCGCTGTCTCCTCGAGCGCGCGGAGGATGTCCACCGCCGCCCGGCTCTTGATCCGCACCAGCCCCAGCAGCGCCACACGCTGCATCATCGCCGCCTCCCGCCCCGCGCCGGTCATCAGCTCAGCCAGCACCGGCGCCGCCTCCGCGGGCTTCTGCTCAGCCAGCGCCTCGGCCGCCTCGACGGCCAACTCCAGCCGGCTGGCGCGATTCCGATCCGGCCCCTGGATCGACCCGAGCATCACCCGCCACAGCGGAACCTGGGCCGACGACGGTGCGAAGTCGTTGGCGTACGTCAGCAACGCGATGTTGACCACCGGGTGCTGCATCCCGATGAGGTTGATCACCGGCTCGACGTTGAGCGTACGCCGATCCACCGGCATCGCCGTCATCGGCTGCGTGGCGGCGATGACGGGGGCCGTCGGCGGCCCCGCCAGCGCCATCGCCTCCGACGCCCGCCCGACCTGCGCCAGCAACGGCTCGTCCGCCCGCGTCAGCACATTGAAATCGCCCTCGCTCATCCACGGCGCCGCCTGCATGATCAGCACCGCCATCCGGATCCGACCGGCCGGGTCCGTCTCCCGGCTGAACCACTGGTTGAAATACTCCGGCGCGTCCGGCTCGCCCAATCGCAGCGCCGTCTGCAACGCCAGCAACCGCAACCGGGCGGGCTGGCTCTCATCGCGGCTCAGCCCCAGCGACCACGGCCCGGCCACCCTGAAGTCCATCCGGATCACCGAGCGCAGCAGCATCGTCTGCACCGTCTCACGCTGCGGGTCCTCCGAGGCGTTGAGCTCCGTCAACCGCTCCAGCCCCGAGCGATCGCCCGCCGCCGCCGCGACCAGCCCAGCCATGCTCCGCTCGCTCAGGCTCGCGACATGCATCGCCGCCGACAGCGCCGGCATGTCCACCGGCCGCCCGCGAGCCATCAGCTCCAGCGACAGCACCACCTTGATCCCCACGTCCAGGTTCGTCCACCCCATCACCTGCTGGATCTGCTCCTCCCCGAGCATGTGCGTGTCCAGCGCCGCCCCGATCAGTTGCCCCAGCACCACCTGGTCGCTGACACGCTGCAGTCGCGACAGGTCCACCTGCCGCCTCGGGCTGGCCTCGGCCAGGCCCAGAAGCCCGTGGATCTTGAGCGTCGGATTGCTCGACTCGAACAGCCACTCATAAATCGGCGCCAGCCCCGGGTCCTCCAGGTGCCGCAGGGCCCGCAGCAGGCGGTGATACCGTCCGTCCGCGGTGGGCGTCAGGCAGCCCTGCATCAGCCGCACCGCCGCCTTGGCCGTGGGGTCCAGGCTCGGCGCGGTGGTCTGCGACCGGACCACCGACGCCAGCAGCGCCGCGGTCAGAATCATCGCCCCCGCCCACACCCTGGCACGTAGCCCTCTCATCACTCGCTAAGTCTAAGCCCTTGGACCGCTTGACGCCATGCTCACAGCAGGCGACCGCCGCCTCCGCGCATGCCCCGGGCTCCGCGACGTTGACCCCCCGACCCCGCCGTGCGACACTCATACATTCCCATGATTTACGAGCGAACCAACATCCACCAGATGGCCGGCTACGTCCCCGGCGAGCAGCCCGAGGACGGCTCGGTCGTCAAGCTCAACACCAACGAAAACCCCTTCCCGCCCACGGAAGCGGTGATGGCCGTCCTGCGCAACTTCCCCGCCGACCGGCTGCGACGCTACCCGAATCCCACCGCCGCAACCTTCCGGGGGTTGGCCGCGAAGGTCCATGGCCTTAAGCCCGAAAACGTCCTGGCGACCAACGGCGGCGATGAACTGCTCCGCCTGCTCGTGACCACCTTCATCCCCCCCGGCGGTGTGCTGGCCATGGCCGAGCCGAGCTACTCCCTCTACCCCGTCCTGGCCGACGTCCAGGGCGCCCGCACCCTGCGGATCCCCCTGAAGGACGATTGGTCGCTGCCGAAGGACTTCGCCGATAGGGCCAACGACGGCGCCGCCGCCCTGACGATTGTCGTCAACCCCCACGCCCCCTCGGGCCGACTCACCACCGTCAGCGACCTGGCCGACCTGGCCAAACGCCTCCGCGGCGTCCTGGTCGTCGACGAGGCCTACGTCGATTTCGTCGACCCCGACCTCCAGCACGACGCCACGCAGCTCGTCCGCACGCTGCCGAACGTCCTGCTCCTGCGGACGCTGAGCAAGGGCTACTCCCTCGCCGGCCTCCGCTTCGGCTACGGCTTAGGCACGCCCGGAATCATCGAGCCGATGCTGACCAAGACCAAGGACAGCTACAACACCGACGCCTTGTCTCAAGCCCTGGCCGAGGCCGCGCTGTCGACCCGCGACGCCGCCGCCAAGACCTGGCAGGCCGTGCGATCCGAACGCCAACGCGTCACCCAAGCCCTGATCCAGCGAGGCTTTGAGGTCCCCGTGAGCCAGTCCAACTTCATCCTGGCCAAACCCCCAGCCCAAGGTCCGAATGCGTCGG
>JADZCW010000120.1 GCA_020851395.1 Phycisphaeraceae bacterium | reverse complement strand
GACACGGACTTCGCGGCCGAGACGGCCGAGATGACCCGTGCCCAGATCCTCGTCAGCGCCGCGACGAACACGTTGGCCATCGCCAACAACCGTCCGTCGTCCGTGCTGCAGCTTCTGGGTCGGTAAGACCGGACCCAAGGAAGTCCGCCCATCGGCGGGCATCCCGATCACTGATGCAGAGCGGCGACCCTGGGGTCGCCGCTCTTTTTTTTCATCCGGCAGAGCGATAGCCTCGTCGCCAGCCGATGGGCGTGGGTTTTATGGGACGTTGGCGCGGTGGCTCCGGCGGATGGACGTGCGGGGTGGGGGGGGGAACTTTATCCCCGGCCGCGGACGTAAAATCTCCATCGACCGGCCAGGACCGGCCGATGTGTATAAAATAACGGTCATGCCCCCGGCGGGGGGGGGGAAGTCCACCAGCCTTGTACCGGGTAAGACGCCATGGATTCTTCTCGCAGGCAGTTTCTGCTGGGGAGTGCCGCGCTGCTGATTGCGGGCTGCGCCAGCGACAGCGCCACCTCCGGCCGTGCACGTCCCGGGCCCGAATGGCCCACGCTCGCAGGTCGGCCGATCCCCACCGGACCGGCCACGGCCGCGCCGTGGCAGCGGACGAGCCAGGCGACCGGCCTGCCGTATGCGTCGAACGCGTCTGCCCTGCCTACCCTGCCGCAGGCCGCGACGTCCGGACTCGGCCTGCCGGTGCTATCGAGGTCCCAGTGGACCCGCACGGGCCCGATTATGAACCGGCTTAACGCCATGGACGGGGTCAATCGCATCACCGTTCACCACGAGGGCTGGACGCCGGTGTGGTTCACCAGCCAGGGCGAGACGGCCAACCGGATCGAGTCGATCCGCCGAGCCCATGTCGGCAAGGGCTGGGCGGATGTGGGCTACCACTACATCATCGACCGGTCCGGTCGGATTTGGCAGGGCCGGGACGTTCGCTACCAGGGGGCGCACGTCCAGGAGAACAACGAGAACAACGTCGGAGTCATGCTGCTGGGCAACTTCGAGCAACAGAAGCCCAGCTCGGCCCAGATGGTGACGGTGGTGGACGTGCTGCGGGCGCTGATGCGGCAGTACAAGGTGCCGATCAAGCGTGTCTACACCCACCGTGAGCTCAAGCCGACGATCTGCCCGGGCAAGAGCCTGCAGCCGCAGATGGTCAAGATGCGTAAGGGCAGCGCCCTGGCGTAGGGCTCGCCGGTCCCTGCCAGCCGATGACTACCTGAACAACATGCGCCCGTCGGCGACATGAGCGCAGACGTGGGGGCGATGAGCGTTTACAATACGCCGATGGGATCCGTGCCCGCCACACCGTCGCAGGAATCGTCCGTCCACGAAACGTCCGAGCCGCAGGCGCGGACCGAGCCGTCGACTGCCGAGGTCTCGGGGCAGGAGCTGGCGCTGCTGGTCGAGGCGGCGCTCTTGGCGAGCGACAGGGCGCTGACGTCTGCGAAGCTGGCCGAGGCGGTCGGGGCGACGTCTGGCGCGGTGGGCAAGGCGGTCGAGCAGCTTAATGAGGTGTATGAACAGACCGGCCGATCGTTCCGGATCGAGCAGGTGGCGGGGGGGTGGCAGGTCATGACGCTGCCCCGATTCGCGGGGGTGCTGGCGGCGTTGAACAAGAGCCGGCAGCAGACGAGGCTGACGCCGGCGGCGCTCGAGACGCTGGCGATCATCGCGTACAAGCAGCCGGTGCTGCGGGCGCAGGTTGAGGCGATCCGCGGGGTGGCCAGCGGGGAGGTGATCCGCTGGTTGATGGATCGGCGGCTGATCAAGATCGTCGGGCGGGCGCAGGAGCTCGGGCGGCCCATGCTCTACGGGACGACTAAGGCGTTCCTGGAGGTGTTCGGGCTGGCGGACCTGGAGGACCTGCCCAAGGTCGGGGCGCCGCCACAGGGCGGTCCGACAGGCAAGACCCAGACGGCGGATGAATCGTCCGGATCGCCCGCCGGTCAGTGAGCGGGCGGGTCGGGACGTGGAAAGGAACCGTGACGATGAGCATGGTGAAGCGGCGTGGCGTGTGGATGGTCCCGGTCGGCCAGGCGCTGGGCGTGGTGGTGCTGGCGGCGTGTCTGGGGCTGACGGGGTGCGCCAGCCCGGGCATCCGCGGGCTGGTGATCGAGGGGCGGCCGGGCGGGGTGGCGGTGCTCGACCCGAGCGACAAGCAGGTCAAGGACGTCGAGCGTTACGGGCTGGCCGAGGCGGTGGTCGAGGTGACGATCGACCCGCACTCGGGCAACCCCGAGCGTCTAGGTGCGTTCAAGACGGACGATCAGGGGCGGTTTGCCGTGCCGATCGACAAGCTCGGGGCGGGGCTGTTGGAGTATGAGGTGGGGCTGTTGGTCTACCGGGAGGGGTTCGAGCCGCAGTGGAAGGTGATGAAGCTGCCGTCGAGCAAGAAGGTGGTGCTGGTGACGCTCGAGCCCGGGAGCAAGGGGACGCTGAACGTCGACCTCTTGCGTCAGACGATGCGGGAGATGCCGGCGTTTGATTAGGGGTTGAGGGGGGCGGGGAGCGGCGGATCGGGTGGCGTGACACGAGCACAAGGCGCGGGGCATGAGCCGCCAGCGGATCCAGATCGGGCCCAGCGGCAAGGCGTACGGGGTGGTGGCCCTGCTGACGCTGCTGGGGGCGGTCAACACGCAGGCGAACCTGATCTTCTGGTTCTTCGGGCTGCAGGTCGGGGCGCTGGTCATCTCGGCGGCGTGGGCGTGGATGGGTCTGAGAAAACTGGACGTTGAACGAGTGGCTCCGCCGCGGGCGGTGTGTGGACGGACGATGCTGCTGCGCTATCGGGTACGGAATCGAGGGCGTTGGCTGGGCGGATTCAACGTGGTGATCGAAGAGTCGCCGGGCGAGGGTAAGGCGTCGGTCGACGGGCCACCGCGGGCGCGGGCGAGGCTGACGTCGGCGTGGGTGCTGCGCGTCGGACCGGGGGGGGAGGCGAACGTGGCCGCTCCCGCGCTGGCCGAGACGCGCGGGCTGCTGGAGCTCGACGGCCTGGAGGTCAGCGCGAGCTTTCCCTTGGGGATCCTGCGGGCGGTGCGGCGGGTGTCGCAGCCGGCGACGGTGGTGGTGCTGCCTCGGCTGCGTCGGCTGCGGCCGGCGGCGCTGCGTCAGTTGAGGCAGCAGGCGAGGTTGGGGCAGTCGGTGTCGGACCAGGCCGGCGGGGACCAGGACTTCTACGGCATCCGCGAGTACCGGGTGGGGCAGAGCGTGCGGCTGATCGACTGGAAGCGGTCGGCGCGGACAGGGAGGTTACTGACACGTGAGATGACTCGCCCGCGGGCGCCGCGGCTGACGGTGGTGCTGGACCTGGGCGCGGGGGCGATCGGCCCGGAAGAATGGCGTCAGCAGTGGATCGAGGACGCGGTGAGCCTGGCCGGCTCGCTGGTGCACCATGCGCATGACCGCGGGGTGGCGGTGGGGCTGGAGGTGCGGGGGGAGCCGGCACGGCGTCTGCCCGCTCGGTCGAGCGAGGCCCACCGCGACGCGTTGATGGCGGTGCTGGCGGTGTGCAGGACGGGGCGAGTCGGGGGGGCGTCATCGGCGGCGTGGGCGGTGGACGAGGTGGGCGTGATCGTCCGTCCGGGACCGACGCAGGGCTCCGCGGCGGAGGGGACCGCTCAGGCCGGGGGGCCGGTCGGGGCGATGGCGGGCGCCTGGCCGACGCTGGGCTCGGCGGAGATCGAGCGGTGGGCGTGGTCCGACGCGGAGGAATCGTGGGCGGACGCGGCGGCGGTGGGCCCGGAAGGGGGGGGGGCATGGACCTGACGCGTCGGTATCGGACGCTGGTCTGCGCCCAGGCGATGCTGGGGGTGCTGGCCTTCAGCATCGCGGAGCGGAACGGGTGGCTGCTGGCGATCGGGGGGGGGGCGATGGGGGCGGCGTGGCGTCTGACGCGGTCGGGCGATCGGCCGGCGATCCCGCGCTGGGCGGTGAACCTCGGGGCGCTGGCGGCGATCGGATGGCTGGGCGTGGAGCTGCGATATTTCACCGATCAGGCGGTGATCAGCATCGGCCACTTCATGATCGGGCTGCAGGTGCTGCTGCTCTGGGGACGGCGGAGCCACCGTGACGACGCGATGGCGCTGGTGCTGAGCATGCTCGAGATGGTGGCCGCGAGCCTGCTGAGCTTCTCGCTGATCTACGGGCTGCTGCTGGCGGCGTACTCGATGCTGGCGATCTGGACACTGATGTTTTTCGGGTTCAGCTCGACGCGCGAGGGGGTGGCCAGGCAGGCCCGGTCGGTGGTGTGGAACGGCAACGGGGGGGTGGGGCGCCTGACGGCGTCGTCCGCGGCGGTGCTCGACGCGGCGAGCGTGCGGTCGTTGCGGCGGACGGGCCTGGTGATGGGGGCGACGGTGCTGGCGGTGGCGGGGTGGGTGTTCCTGGCCATGCCTCGGTCGCCGGACTCCGAGGGCGGTCGGCGGTCGATGATCCTGCCGCTGGCGCAGGTGGGATTCGTGGATCAGATCCAGCTCGGACAGGGCGGGGCGTCGGCGACGGACCAGGAGCCGGTGCTGATGATGTCGCTGCAGAGCCAGGGCGAACCGTTCGGGAGCTCGGGGCAGGTCTGGCGGCTGCGCGGGGCGGTGCTGGACCGTTTCGACACGCGGTCGAGCACGTGGCTGCGCAGCCGCAGCGTGCGCCGGTACGACATGCGGCTGCTCGTCGGCTCGCCGGACACGGAGCTGGCGCCGCTGTCGGCGCGTCTGCCGCGGGTGACGGCGACGATCACGATGCGGCGGTTCGCGGGTGAGCAGTTATTCACGCCGTTCCCGCCGACGCGGCTGGCCAGCTCGGAGATATCCGCCTTCGCGTTCAACAGCCTGGACCAGCGGATGCAGCTGGAGTATCGACCGACGCGCGGGTCGATCACCTACGCGATGGAGTATCCGCTGCGGTACGACCAGGGAGTTTTCGAGGCCTACGACCGGCTGGGCGAGCGGATGAGCCGGCATCGGCCGGACTGGGAGATGCCGACAGAGGCGAGCGTGGTGCCGCAGGCTTACGCGCGGGGCTGGAGCACGGACCTGGACCGGGTGCGCGGGCTGGCCGAGCGGATCATCCAGGACCAGGGGCTCGGCCGTGACCCCGCGCTGATCAACGACGAGCGGGACGGGGCGATCGCACGGGCCCTGACGACCTACCTTCAGACGCGCTACCAGTACACGCTTGACACGCCGCCGACACCGGAGGGCAAGGAGCCGATCACGGAGTTCCTGTTCGATCAGCCGCGTGGGCACTGCGAGATCTTCGCGTCATCGCTGGCGGCGCTGGCGCGGTCGTTGGGGATGCGGGCGAGGGTGATCACGGGGTACCTGGCCAGCGAGTACAACCCGGTGGGGCAGTACTACGTGGTGCGGGAGTCGGACGCCCACGCGTGGTGCGAGATCGAGACCGAGCCCGGGGTCTGGCGGTGGTTCGACCCGACGCCGCCGTCGGAGATCAGCTCGCCGCACCGCGGGGGGCGGTCGTGGCTGACGCAGTTCCGGCAGGTGATGGATCACCTGGACTTTCTGTGGGTGCGTCTGGTGGTGGCGTATGACAAGCAGTCGAGGCAGCAGATCTTGACGGGCGTGATGGAGCGACTCGAGTCGATGGGGATGGACACGCCGGCGGGGTTTCGCCGGACGGCGTGGCGTCTGGTCGAGCGGACGGTCGCGGCGGGTTCGGCGGTGCTCATGACGGCGTGGGGATGGGTTGTGACGCTCGGGGCGGCGGCGGCGGCGGTGATGTTGGCCGTGGGGTTGGCCAGGCGGCTGCGTGTTCGAAGGCGGACGCGAGTGCTGCGTGACGAGGGGTTGTCGGAGGCTGAGCGGGTGAGGCTGGCCAGGGAGGCGAGGCATTACCTGGCGGCACTGCTGCTGCTCGAGCGGCACGGGCTGCGTCGGCCGGCGTGGCAGCCGGGGCTCAGCTACGCGCGGGACCTGAGCGCGCAGTGGCCGGAGGTGTTCGGGCCGTTGGTGACGCTGACGGAGTTGTTCTATCGGTGCCGGTTCGGCGGCAGAGACCTGCTCGAGGACGAGGAGCCGGCGGAGCGGGCGCTGGCTCAGCTGCGGTCGGGTCTGGAACGCTTCACGTCCGAGCGGCCCTGGCGGGCGGCGTGAGGGGCGTCCGGCCGGCCTTTTGCGCTTACGGCCGGGCGGGGGTACACTCATCGTGTCACGTCTGACACAGGCGGATCGCCATGACACAATCTCCCGCGGCGGACAACCAGCCCAGGCCCAGGACCACCCCGGTGCTCTCGCCCGAGCACCTGCCGAGCGTTCCGCAGGGGCGGGCGGGCAGGGTGGTGACGTGGCTGGGGCTGGTGATGTGCCTGCTGCTGGCCCTGCCGCCGTTGCTGATCGACGTCTGGCGGCCGGACGCGGTGGACCGGCGGGAGCTGACGACCGTGGCGGTGTCGCTGCGGAGTCAGTTGTTCCAGGACCGGCTGCACGCCCGGCCGGGGTCCTTGGCCGAGTGGCTGGCACCGCAGCTCAACGGGCGGGCGCGCTGGGACCGGCCGCCGGCGGTGCACTGGATGCAGCAGGCGCTGCTGAGCGGGATGGACCCCGAGAACCCGCGGCTGCGCGAGGCGCTGCTGCGCACGCGGATGGGGTCGGTGGCGTGGGCGCTGGTGGCGATCGCGGCGGTGTACTGGATTGGGCGGGTGATCTGCGGGACGGGGTCGGCGGTGATGGGGGCGCTGGTGTGCGTCTCGAGCCCGATGCTGATCATTCACGGGCGATCGGCGACGCCGACGATGATGCTCACGGGGCTGATGCTGATGTCGGTGGCGGCCGGGACGTGGGCGATCCGTCCGCTGCGGCCGGCGCCGTCGATCGAGAGGCAATTCGTGGGGTGGGTGCTGTGCGGGCTGTGCCTGGGGACGGCGGTGCTGACGGCGGGGCTGATCGCGGCGCCGCTGGTGGTGGCTCCGTTGCTGTTGATCCTGTTGCTGTGCCCGGGGCGGGTGGGGCACCTGATGGGGCTGGTGGCGGCGGTGCTGATCGCGAGCCTGATGGTGCTGCCGTGGGCGGGGATGGTGCAGGGGGTGTCGCCGGAGAATTGGAGCCGGTGGCTGTGGAGTCGGGAGCGGACGGACGACGTGGCGGTGGGCTGGGGTGACGCGGGGTGGCGGGTAGTGGCGTTGTTCGCGGCGCTCTTGCCCTGGACGCTGTGGCTGATCGGGGCGTTGCTGCAGCCGATGAGCACGTCGTCGTCGGGGACGCGGACGCGGCTGTTCCTGGGCTGGGGGTGGCTGACGGTGATGGCGGTGATGATCGCGGCGGCGGGGGGCGCAGCGGGGCAGTGGCGTAGCCGGCAGGCCGACCTCCTGGCGCCGGCGGCGGCGGCGGCGGGGGTGCTGATCGGGCAACTGTTCTGGCGGTACGTCGAGCTGGCGTCGCAGGGGCGATACCCGCGTTCGTGGCGGTGGCTGCGCTGGCCGCACACGGTGCTGCTGGGGGCGATGTCGTTGCTACCGGCGGCGTGGGCGTGGCTGGAGCCCGGGGGGTGGACGGGGGGATGGATAGACGCTCCCGCGGCGGGGGCTATCTGGCATTGGGCGGAGATCTATCTGACGGGGCTGAGCGTGGCGCTGCTGCTGATCGTGGTGCTGGCGGCGCGCTGGGCGGCGGGGCAGATGCCGGGGCGGGCGTTGGTGGCGTGGGCGACGTGGGGTGTGGTGATGATGAGCGTGCTGGCCTTCCCGCTGACGCGCGGGGCGTGGGCGAGTGACCCGCTGCGTGATGAGCTCGGAAGGCTGCGGCCGGTGATGGTGGGGCAGGAGGTTTTCTGGCTGGAGAGGGCGGAAACAGCTGTCGCGGCGGGGGTTGGGGGCGTTCCGGCCCGGCCGATGGTTGACGTGGGCGTGCTGTTCTACCTGGGAAAGGACGTGCCGACGATCGTGGCGAGCGAGCTGGCCAACGCCTGGGCGGAACACGGGGAGTTTTATATCATCGCCGATTCGGACCAGCCGCTGCCGTCGCCCGAGGCGGCTGAGGCGGTCGGTGAACTGACGTCGATCGGCAAGAAGGTCTGGCGGTACCGCTTCGGACCGTCGGCGCAGACCCAGCCCGCGGCGACGCCCCCCGAGTCCACCTCCCCAGCCACGACGGCTCCGGTCACGCCCTAGAAGAGTCAACATGCCCAACGCTCGCGATGCCTCGACAACACCCACCCCCAACGACGGCCTGCTCTCGATCGTCGTGCCAGCCCACAACGAGGTGGAGAACGTCGGGCCGCTGGTCGAGCAGATCGACCGGGCGGTGGCGCAGAAGGGCGTGGCGGTGGAGCTGATCGTCGTCGATGACGGGTCGACGGATGGGACGCTCGAGGCGCTGCTGGAGCAGGCGCGGGTGCATCCGTGGGTGCGCGTGCTGCACCGGCCGGCGGCGCGGGGGCAGTCGGCGGCCATGCACGCGGGGATCCAGGCGGCGCGCGGGCGGTTCGTGGCCACGCTCGACGCGGACTTGCAGAACGACCCGGCTGACCTGCCGGTGATGATGGGGAAGATCCTTCAGGGGCAGGCGGACTTCGTGCAGGGCGATCGCTCGGCCCACCGGCAGGACAACCTTGTGCGCAAGGTCTCGAGCTGGGTCGGGCGAACGACGCGCCGGCTGCTGCTGGGCGACACGATCCGCGACACGGGGTGCTCGACGCGGGTGATGCGGGCGGAAGTCGCGCGGCAGATGCTGCTGATGTTCAAGGGGATGCATCGGTTCATGCCGGCCTACGCGCGGATGCTCGGGGCGCGGGTGATCGAGATGCCGGCCAGCCACCATCCGCGGGTGGCGGGGGTGACGAAGTATGGCATCCTCAACCGGGGGCTGTCGGGGCTGATGGACACGCTGGCGGTGCGGTGGATGATCCGGCGGCATCGGGTGTGGGACGTGCGGGAGGTTCGGCCATGAGGCGTCTGTCGATGCGTCTGGCGCTGGTGGCGGTGCTGGTCACGGCGGGCGTGAGCACCGGTTGGGCGTGGGCGAGCCTGGAGAATCGGCCGGACGACGCCGAGCTGGCGATCGACCTGAGCCTGAGGCTGCAGGACGTCACGGTTGAGCACGCCGCGGACGGTCAATACCTGGTGATCGCGCCGACGCGCGAGGGTCGGCGGACGCTCAGCCCGCAGGAATTCGTGGAGCTCCTGGCCCAGAGTCAGGAGCGGCAGCGGCTCGGGGGCAAGCTCTTCGTGCTGCTGAAC
Source organism: Phycisphaeraceae bacterium (assembly GCA_020851395.1). Classification (GTDB taxonomy): domain Bacteria; phylum Planctomycetota; class Phycisphaerae; order Phycisphaerales; family Phycisphaeraceae; genus JADZCW01. The sequence goes on along the minus strand of JADZCW010000120.1, from coordinate 3,768 downwards.
ATCACGAATTGGACGGGGGTGCTGTGGGTGGTCTTTGGGCTCTTGGGGCAGGTGCTGTTTACCGGGCGGATGATCGTGCAGTGGCTGGCGAGCGAGAAGGCCAAGCGGAGCGTGGTGCCGCGGGGGTTCTGGTGGATGAGCCTGATCGGGGCGACGATGCTCATGATCTACTTCCTGTGGCGCAAGGACGCGGTGGGCGTGCTGGGGCAGGCGGCGGGATGGCACGTGTACCTGCGGAACCTGGTGCTGATCCGCCGTGAGGAGAATGGGCAGGCGCCGGCGGAGGCGATCTGATCCCGTGGAGCACCCAAGATGTCCGGCGTGCATCGCATCCTCGACGCCAACGCCAACCGTGCCCGCGAAGCGCTGCGGGTGATGGAGGAGGCGGCGCGCTTCCTGCTCGACAACGCGGCGCTGACCGAGGCGTTCAAGATGCTACGACACGACTTCGCGCAGGCGATGCGGAGCGTCGGCGGGCTCGACGAGACGGCCCGGATGGGGCATCGCGACACGCCCGGCGACGTGGGGACGACGATTAGCCATCCGGGGGAGATGGCTCGGGAGTCGGCCTGGGACGTGGCGATGGCGGCGGGCAAGCGGCTGAGCGAGGCGCTGCGGGCGATCGAGGAGTACGGCAAGACAGTTGACCCGGGGTTGGCCACGGCGGTTGAGGCGATGCGCTACCGGGGGTATGAGCTGGAAAAAAGGCTGTGCCTGATGCTCGGAAGCGGGCGGAGGCGGCAGTGGAAGCTGTGCGTGCTGCTGACCGAGTCGCTGTGCCGGGGCGGGGACTGGTCAGGCGTGGCGCGGGCGGCGGTCGAGGGCGGGGCGGACGGTCTGCAATTGCGGGAGAAGGATCTTCCGACGAGCGAGCTTCTGCGGCGGTCGAGGGAATTGGTGGAGCTCTGTCGGCCGCGGGGGGTGAGCGTCGTCGTGAATGATCGATTGGACGTGGCGTTGGCGGCCGGGGCGGACGGCGTGCACCTGGGGCAGGAGGATCTGCCGTGCGCCGAGGCCCGTAAGATCGTTGGACGGCGGCTGTTGATCGGCGTGAGCACGGGCAACCTCGAGCAGGCCAGGAGAGCCGTGGCCGACGGGGCGGACTACTGCGGCGTGGGGCCGATGTTCAGCACGGCGACGAAGAAGAAGGACTTCATCGCGGGGCCCGAATATGTACGGGTGTTTACGCGAGAGTTTCCCAGCCTGGCGCATCTGGCGATCGGGGGGATCGGAGTGGGGAACGTGGCAGAGGTGGTCGCGGCGGGGGCCCGGGGGGTGGCGGTCAGCAGCGCGGTCTGCGGGGCGGACGATCCGCGGGCGGTGGCTGAGTCGCTGGTGCGGGCAGTGAAACGGGAGGCGTGAGGCGGCGAGTCGACGTCAGAGGGCAGGCGTTACAGACGGACTATCTGCCGCAGGTTCACATGCGGCAGGCCGCACAGGTCGCACCGTCGCGCTGGTTGGCCCGGCGGGTGATGAAAAAGGTGGGGAGCCTTGACCGGGCTTTTTTTGGGGGTTTAATTAACCCTAGATCGTGCAAGGCGATCAAGGTGGCCGCACAGGCTTGGTGTGGTGGGGCGAAAACACAAAGGGGGTTTGAGCCGATGGTCGATCGGAGCATGCGATCGTTGCCGGCGGCGCGGAAGCTCTCGCGGCGTGGCGGCGATGCGTTTGTCGATGTGAACGAAGCTGGAGGACCGGCGTTCGAGGCGATCGAGGCTCGCCTGCTGATGAGCAGCACGGTGACGGGCCTGGAGATCCTCAGCCTCACGCCCGGCGGCGATGCGGCGGACGGGCTGAGCCTGCGGCCGGCGATCAGCGCCGACGGGCACTACGCGGCGTTCACCTCCACGGCGCTGGACCTGACGGCGGGCGTGACCCAGCCGGTGGGGCAGCTCTACCTGCGAGACCTGCAGACGAACCAGACGACGCTGGTGACCAAGGGCTACGACGGTTCGGAGGCGAACGATCTGTCGATCGGTGCCCGGCTGAGCGCTGACGGGCGTTACATGGTCTTTGAGTCGCTGGCGTCGAACCTTGTGGCGGGCGACGGCAACGGGACGTGGGATGTGTTCCTTTACGACCGGCAGTCGCAGGCGATCTGGCGCGTCAGCCGGGACACGGGCGGGAACGACCCGAACAACCGCAGCGGCAACGCGACGATCAGCGCGGACGGGCGGTACATCGCGTACATGTCCCAGGCCTCGGACCTGGTGGCTGACGATCACAACGGGACGTGGGACGTGTTCCTCTTTGACACGCAGACGTCGAGCACGACACGTGTGAGCGTGAATCCAGTGGGGGGGGCAGAGGGCAACGATGCCAGCGGGCGGCCGGCGCTGAGCGCCGACGGGCGGTTCGTGGCGTTCGAGTCGCTGGCGGACAACCTGGTGACTGGCGACGGTAACTTCGAGAGTGACGTCTTCGTGCTCGACCGCGTGAACGGGGCGCTGACGCGTGTGAGCGTGGCGAGCGGTGGGGACGAGGCTGGCGGGTCGAGCTCGGCGCCGTCGATCTCGGACGACGGGCGGCTCGTGGCCTTCGAGTCGCAGGCGACGAATCTCGGGCCGGCGGGGGACACGTACTTCTCTGACATCTTCGTGCACGACCGGCAGACGGGGCAGATCACGCGCCTCAGTCAGGATCCGGACGGCTCGAACGCCAACGAGCAGAGCTACAAGCCGATGCTCAGCGCCGACGGCAAGGTGGTGGTGTACGAGTCGATGGCGTCGAATCTCGTCGCCGGCGACGTGGACGGGAACTTCGGTTACGACATCTTCATGACCGTGCTGAGCACGGGGCAGACGATGCGGCTGAGCCGCGATCCCGGCGGGCCGGACAGCGATGGTTTCAGCACCAACCCGGCGGTCAACGGCGACGGGACGATGGCGGTCTTCGACTCCGACGCGGCCAATCTCGTGTCGCCGGACGGCAACAGCGAAGCGGACATCTTCCTGGCCCACGTCAGCCACCCAGCGGCGACGCTGCCGGGGGATTTTAATGCCGACGGGCTGGTGAACGTGCAGGACATCAACCCGTTCGTGCTGGCGTTGGGGAACCTCGCGGCGTACATGGAGCAGTACCCGCAGATCGCGATCGCGGACGTGGAGCTGACGGGCGACGGACTGATCAACGTGCAGGACATCAACCCGTTCGTGACACTGCTGGCCGGCGGGGGGTCGGCGGGGGTGGCACAGGGCACGGAGGCGGGCACCGGGGGGGCGCAGAGCTTGTCGGTAGCGGGGTCGCAGCCGGTGGAGGCCGAGCCGGCCGCGGTGGAACCGACGTCGACGACGGATGAGCCCGTTGAGTCGTCCTCACCCGTGCGGGAAACTGCGCCGGAGGATTCGGAGTCTTCGCCGACGATGGTCGAGGACGACGCGGCTGTGGCGTCCGTTGGCGGCTCGACTCCAACCTCCCCGTACGGGCGTTATTGGTCGGTGTCGTCAGGCGCTCCCGTCATCACGGCCCGGCAGTTGCTCAGCGATCCTGACGGCCTGGACAAGCCGGTGAGCATCTTCGATTTGCTCGACTGAGCCGTTCCCCTCTACCCTAAGGGGCATCACCATCCACTGGCACGCCGCCGACGACGGAGGTTGTGCACTCGGCGAAGGCGCGGGCCCGAGGTAGAGGGAGGGCGGCCATGCCCGCATCGACGGATTCACCAGGACATCGCGCGGGGACGAGCGGCGGCGAGGCGGAGCGGATCGGGCCGTGGCCCACGCGGCCGGACTACTGGCAGTACCAGGGCCGGCCCGTGCTGCTGCTCGG
>JADZCW010000119.1 GCA_020851395.1 Phycisphaeraceae bacterium | reverse complement strand
CGGCCGGCCTGGCTGTCGCCGAGCGAGCGGGCCATCTCGTCGACAAGCTTGCCCTGGTGGTCGTAGACGCGCACCCGGACGCGCAGCACGCGGACGCTGAAATCGCGGACATGCACCCAGAGGCGCGGCCGCTGGGGCAGGCGGATGATGTTGGCGGGGCTCTGCGTGCCGACGACCACGCGCGGGACCTGCCAGACCATCAGGTCGTCGAACCAGGCGCCGCCCTGGACGTCCTGGTAGATGATCCGGTGCTCGCCCAGGGCCGAGGAGTCTTTCTGATCGGGCTGGCGGACGGTCAGCTCCAGGCCGATCCAGGCGGCCTCGGGGTAGTCGCCGAGGAGGCGCACGCTCAACCACTGCCACTGGTCGTTGCCGGGCAGGGCGGAGGCCTGCACCTCGCTGGCCTCGATCTTGCGGCCCTGGGCGTCGACGAGGTAGGCGGTCAGGACGGCCTTGGCGTGATTGAGCTGCGTGGTGCGGACCCAGGTGGTGACGTGGTAGTCGCTGCCGGGGACGGCCGGGAGGGTGCCGATCTCGAGGAACGCGCCGGCGCTGCCGCCGTGGATGCCCATCCAGAATGATTCCTTGCCGCTGACGTGCTGGCGGCCATCGAAGCCGACCTGGGCGTAACCGGGGTAGCCGAAGCGGTCCGCCAGTTGCTGGTGCAGGGGCTGGCGGAGGAAGTTGGGGTCGGAGGTGTCCGGGGGCCGGCCGATGGCGTACCAGTTGCGGGGCAGGCTCTCGAAGTTGCCCGAGTCGCGTTCGTCGAAGTCAAAGGTGTGCACCAGGCGCCAGCCCGCGGGGATGATGTCGGCGTCGGCCGAGCCGATCTGGAAGTTCGGCCGCACGGCGGGAGTTGACGCGCCGGACCCGGGCGACGAGGGCTTGGTCTGACCGGGCGCGGCAGGGGCCCCGATCAACGCGCCCAGCAGCAGGGCGCAAACCACAACCGTGCGTGCGAGTGTCACCCTCCTGTTATCGGAAGTTGGACGGCTGGGAATGGAAAATCCAGGGGGGAAATCCCGGCTGGAAAATGCCCCCCGGCCAAAGCTTTACATCGCCGCCAGCCGCTGGGCTTTGTCCTGAGCGATCAGGGCCTCGACGACCGGCTCGAGCTCCCCGGCCAGGACGCTCTGGAGATTGAAGGATTCGCTGAGGCGGTGGTCCACCACGATGTTCTCTTTCCAGCGGAAGGTGCGGATCCGCTCGGAGCGCTCGCCCGAGCCGATCATCTTGGAACGCGACTCGGACCGCTCGGCCTGCTTGATCCGCTGGTAGTGGTCGTACACGCGGGCCCGCAGGAGCGTCCAGGCCTTGACGCGGTTCTGCTGCTGGCTCTTGGACTCCTGCATCCGCACCTCGATACCGGTGGGGACGTGGATCATGTGGACGGCGGTGGCGACCTTGTTGACGTTCTGCCCGCCGGGGCCTTGGGCGGTGGTGATGTGCATCTGCACGTCCGAGTCGGGGATCTGGATGTCGAGCTTCTGCGGCTCGGGCAGGACGGCGACGGTGGCGGTGGAGGTGTGGATGCGGCCCTGGGTCTCGGTGGCCGGGACGCGTTTGACGCAGTGCACGCCGCCCTCGTAGCCCAGGCCCTGCCAGACGCCGGGGCCCTGGATGTTGGCGACGACCTGACGGATGCCACCCTGCTCGCCCTCGGACCACTCGAGCATGTCCATGGACCAGCCCCGCCGGTCGGCGAACTTCTGGTACATCTGGAACAGGTTGCCGGCCCAGAGGGCGCCCTCGGCCCCGCCGGCGGCGGCGCGGATCTCGAGGATGACCGAGCCCACCGCCCGGTCGTCGGCGGTGACGATCTCGTCGGCCAACTGGTCGAGCAGCGCCTGGGCCTGCTCTTTCATCGGGCCGATCTCGGACTGGGCCAGCTCAACGAGGTCGCGGTCTTTTTCGGTGGCGATGATCTGGGCGTGCTGGGCGATTTCATCCTGGAGCTGGCGGTAGCGTCGGTACTGCTTGACCATGTCCGCCACGGCCGATCGCTGGATGCTCAGGGCGCGAACCTGCTGGTGGTCGGCCAGGACGGCGGGGTCCTCCAACTGCACCGCGAGGCGCTGGTCCTCGTCGGCCAGCGACTGGAGCTTCCTCAGAAGTGTTTCTTGGACCTCTTGGCGCATGGGCTGGACGTGAGGGTGCTGTGTAAACGCTGGCCGTGATGATCCGGGGCCATCGCCGCTATGCCTTCATGGCACCGGCGTAAACTTCCGGGGGGGCGCATAAAAAACCGCGGCGTGAGGACACCGCGGCGTGACTTGATTGAGCGTTGCTAGGCCTTCTTCTTGCCGAAGTAAGAGCCGCCGAACTTGCGCTGGAACTTCTCCACGCGGCCGGCGGTGTCGACGAACTTCTGCTTGCCCGTGAAGAACGGGTGGCACATGTTGCACAGGTCCACGTGAAGCGTCTCGTGGGTGCTGCGGGTGACAAACTTGTTGCCGCAGGCACAGGTGACCTGGCAGGTGACGTATTTGGGATGGATGCCGGCTTTCATGGCCGAGGCTCCTTCGGGGTCGATAAGCCAACCCTGGGGTGAGTCCTGTATTATAGACGATTCACGATTGGCCGCAAACGCCCCCGGAAGTACGTTTGGGGCCG
>JADZCW010000118.1 GCA_020851395.1 Phycisphaeraceae bacterium | reverse complement strand
CGTTCCTGATCGGCTTCCGCCTCTACCTTCCCTTCCTGATCATCGACATGGTCGTCTCGAGCGTGCTGATCTCGATGGGCATGCTCATGCTCCCGCCCGTCCTGATCAGTCTGCCGTTCAAGCTGCTCCTGTTCGTCCTGGTCGACGGTTGGCGCCTCGTCGCCGGCCATCTGCTCAATAGCTTCATCCAGGCCGCTCCCCTCGTCGCCCCGTCTTAGTTTTCCCTTCCTCCCCAAACCCAATCCCTAACCCCCAACCCCCACTGCCATGTCCTTCGACCAAGCCACCGACATCGTGCGTGAGTCCCTGACCGTGATGCTCCTGGTCAGCGCCCCGATCCTCTTGGCCGGCCTGGCCATCGGCCTGGTGGTCGGCCTGCTCCAGGCCGTGACGCAGATCCAGGAGCAGACGCTCTCCTTCGTCCCCAAGATCGTGGTCATGGGCATCGTCACCATCCTGCTGACGCCCTGGGTCGGCCGGATGCTCATCGAGTACGCCCAGAGGATGTTCACCGGCCAATAGCTCGTCTATTCGCACACCGCCCGGAGAAACGTTCCTTGCCTGACGGCCTGCCCCTGCTGATGGCACACCTTCCCGCCTGGACGCTGGTCCTGTTCCGGCTGGCCGGTCTGTTCATCCTCGCGCCGATCTTCTCCTCGGTGGCTGTGCCCGTGCGACTGCGGGCGATGATGGCCCTGTGCATGGCCTGCTGCATCTACCCCACGCTGCTGGCTGTTCGTCCCGCGGGCGCTGACCCCGCCGCCCAGACCGCGATGCTGGGCATGATCACCGGCACGCTCTCGATCTGGCGGCTCGTCCCGATGATCGCCTGCGAGTTGGCCGTGGGCGTGATCCTGGGCATGGGCGCGCTGCTCCCGCTGATGGGCCTGGACCTCGGCGGCCGCGTCATCGACCAGCAGCTCGGATTCGGCCTGGCGGGGATTTACAACCCCGACATCGACGACCAAGCCGGCGTCGTCGGCCAGTTCCTCTACCTCCTGGCCATGATGATCTTCCTGATCCTCGGCGGACATCGTGTGCTGGTCCAGACCCTCGTCAGCACCTTCGACCACGTCCCGCTGGGCGGCTTAGATGTGCTCCACGGCCGGGCGGTCGAGCTGATCCTGGCCCTGATGACCTCGATGTTCGAGCTGGCCCTGCGCGTCTCCGGGCCGCTGCTCTGCCTGGTCTTTCTCGAGACCATCGCCCTGGGCTTCATCGCCCGCACGGTGCCGCAACTGAACATCCTGAGCATCGGCTTCCCCCTGCGCATCCTGCTCGGCACCGGGCTCCTGACGGTCCTGATGGCCGTCAAGGCCCACGTCTTCGTCGAGGTGATGCAGCAGGCGATCGGGAAACTTTCGCTCTTCTTCGGAGTCTAGACCAAGGGACGTGACCTATGGCCGAGACCGATCAGGAAAGAACGGAAGCCCCCACGGCGCGACGCCGTCAGGAGGCCCGCGAGTCAGGCCAGGTCGCCAAGAGCATGGACCTGACCGCCGCGACGGCCCTCCTGGCGGCGGTGCTGCTGCTCTACGCCCTGGGCCTGCGGATGCTCGGCGAGTTCCGCTCGAGCATGGAGATCCTCCTGCCCGGCTCGCTGGCGGCCAACTCGGCCCGGGCCGGCGACATGTGGGAATCGATGATGCTCGCCGTCCGGAAGATGGCCCTGGCCGGCGGGCCCTTGGTCCTGGCGCTGGCTGCGGTGAGCCTGGCGGTGAACCTGCTTCAGGTCGGCCCGCTGCTCACGTCCAAACCCCTCGAGCCCAAGTGGAGCAAGCTCTCGCCCCTGCGCGGCCTCAAGTCCCTCTTCGACGCCCGCTCGGCCGTCCGCCTGACCATGAGCCTGGCCAAGGTCGGCCTGCTCGGCGCCACCGCCGCCTGGATCATCTACCAGGACCTGCCCCAGATCCTCTACCTCCCGACCCTCGAGCCGATGGCCCTGTTCGGCTCAGCCGCCTGGATGGTCTACCTGCTCGCCCTCAAGCTCGCCCTGCTGCTGCTGGTCCTGGGCGTGGCCGACTACGCCTTCCAGCGCTGGCAGCTCGAACGCGACCTCCGCATGACCAAGCAGGAGATCATCGAGGAGTTCAAACGCATGGAGGGCGACCCCCTGATCAAGCAGCGCCGCACCCGCGTCGCCCGCCAGCTCGCCCTGCAACGCATCAACCAAGCCGTCCCCAAGGCCGACGTCATCGTCACCAACCCCACCCACTTCGCCGTCGCCCTGCAGTACGACGGCGAAAAGATGCACGCCCCCAAGGTCGTGGCCAAGGGCGCCGACTACCTCGCCGCCCGCATCCGCCAACTGGCCATGATCCACGGCGTCCCGATCGTCGAACGCAAGGAGCTCGCCCGCGCGCTCTACCGCGAGGTCGAGGTCGGCCAGTTCATCCCCCCGGAGTTCTTCTCCGCCGTGGCGGAGATTCTGGCGTATGTCTACCGCCTGAGTGGTCGTCGCTCCGCCTGATCGCGGCCAAGGAGGCGCGAGTTTTTCCACGGGATGTCCACAGGGCAACAAATTATGCGGAGGATCATTGTTCACCGGTGGCGCAAGTGCTTGATCGTGTTATTCTGAGCAAGTCGTCGGCAGTGTGGTCAGGATGACCCTATTTTTCTTTCTGTTAGCCATGGATGGCTGCTGAAACCCCCCAACTGATTCTGCCCGCTTGGCTCAACCGCATCGGCCGGTACCAGGCCTTCTTTGTCCCCGTCGCCATCGTCGCGCTGCTGGCGGTCATCGTCGTGCCGCTGCCGACGTTCCTGATGGACCTGCTCCTGACGCTCAACGTCGCGATGGCGGCGATGATCCTCCTGACGACGATTTTCGTGCAATCTCCCCTGGATTTCTCGGTCTTCCCATCGCTGCTGCTGGTCACCACGCTCTTCCGCCTCGTGCTCAACATCGCCACGACGCGCCTGATCCTCGGTGCCGAGGCCGAGACCGCCGAGGCCGCCACCGGTGTCGCCGGTAAGGTCATCGAGGCCTTCGCGCGATTCGTCTCCTCGGGCAATCTCGTCGTCGGCTTCGTCCTCTTCGTGATCCTCATCGTCGTGCAGTTCGTGGTGATCACCAAGGGCGCCACGCGCATCAGCGAAGTGGCCGCACGCTTCACCCTCGACGCGATGCCCGGCAAGCAGATGGCCATCGACGCCGACCTCAACGCCGGCCTGATCAACGAGGCCGAGGCCCGTAAACGCCGCGAGATGATCGCTCAGGAGGCCGACTTCTACGGCGCCATGGACGGTGCCGGCAAGTTCGTCCGCGGCGACGCCGTCGCGGGCATCATCATCGTCCTGATCAACATCGTCGGCGGCCTGGCCGTGGGCGTGCTCGAGAAGGGCTGGACGCTGATGCAGTCGCTGGACGTCTTCACACGCCTGACCATCGGCGACGGCCTGGTCAGCCAGCTGCCCGCCTTTGTGATCTCCCTGGCCGCGGGCCTGATCGTCACCCGCTCCTCGGGCCGGCAGGACCTGGGCACCTCGATCGCCTCGCAGCTGACCAGCCGATGGCGCGCCCTGGCCATCACGGCCGGCTTCCTCACGGCCCTCTCGCTGACCGGCCTGCCCGCGATGCCGCTGCTCGCCCTGGCGGCGGTGACCGGCGGCCTGGCCTACGCCGCCAAGAAGGGTGAGACGCAGAAACAAGTCGTCGCCGCCCAGGCCGCCGCCGCGGCGTCCAAGCCCGCGCCCCCCCCCGTCGAGCAGGTCATGGCCGTCGACGCCATGGAGCTCGAGGTCGGCTACGCCCTGGTCAAGCTCGTCGACACCAGCCAGGGCGGCGACCTGCTCGACCGCATCTCCCTCGTCCGCCGTCAGCTCGCCACCGAGATGGGCTTGGTCATGCCGCCCGTCCGCATCCGCGACAACATGCAGCTCCAGCCGCATGACTACCAGATCAAGATCCGCTCCAACGCCGTCGGCAAGGGCGCGGTCTACCCCGGCCAGCACCTGGCCATGGACTCCGGCCTGGCCTCCGAACCGCTCCAGGGCCGCCGCACGCGCGAGCCCGCCTTCGGCCTGGCCGCGACCTGGATCGACCCCGGCCAGAAGGAACGCGCCGAGGCCCTGGGCTACACCGTCGTCGACGCCACGAGCGTCCTGGTGACGCACCTGACCGAGGTCGTCCGCAACCACGCCCACGAGCTCCTGACCCGCGAGGAGACCGTCAACCTCGTCGAACAGCTCAAGAGCAAGTCCCCCAAGCTCGTCGAGGAGGTCCTCGGCGCCGACGGCAAGCTCCTCAAGCCCGGCGACCTGCAGAAGGTGCTCCAGAACCTCCTGCGCGAGCGCGTCCCGATCCGCGACATGGAGTCCATCGTCGAGACGCTCGGCGACTGGGCCCCGCGCACCCGCGACATGGAGGTGCTCACCGAGTACGTCCGCAACGCCCTGCGCCGGACGATCTGCAACCAGTACGTCCAGGTCGTCCCCGTCCCGGCCCTCGACGACGACGCCCCGCCCACGACCGCCGCACGCCTCTACTGTGTCTCGCTCGATCCCGCCCTCGAGGACCGCATCGCCTCCTTCATCGAGCGGACCGCCGAGGGCTCGACCATGTCGATGCCGCCCGCCGTGGCCAACCGCGTGGTCTCGGCCATCGTGCACGAGATCACCCGGCTCATCCAGGCCGGCCACCCGCCGGTCGTGCTCGCCTCGCCGCAGGTCCGCGCCCAGGTCCGTCGCCTGATCGAGCCGCACCTGCCCAACGCGGCCGTGCTGGGCTACAACGAGGTTTCCAAGGGGGTGGAGGTTGAATCCCTGGGCCTGGTGCAGCTGGAGGACCAGCCCGCGCCGGCCCGCGTCATGGAGGGGGCTCTGCGTTGAAATTGCGGACTTTCACCGCTGGTTCACTGGTCGAGGCGCTGGCGATGGTCAAACGCCAGATGGGCCCGCACGCCGTCGTCCTGCACACACGCGCCTACAAGGCGGGGGGGTTCCTGGGCCTCGGCGCCCGACGTGTGATCGAGGTGACCGCCGGCGACGCCCGAGTCGTCGGACCGCGCGCCGCCGTCGCCTCACCGGCCAAGAGCGCTTCGTCCAAGCCCGCGCGAGCCAAATCCTCTCTTGCCGCCGATGCCACCGCCGGCGAGCTCATCCGCAAGACCTACGCCCTGGCCCAGGCCCAGATGAAGCAGCGCGTCACCAGCGACGTCGCCGCGGTGATTACCAACCCGCCGCCCACCGCGCCGCCCCCGATCGAAACCAACCTCCCCCACCAGCAGCTCGCCACCGAGGTGGCCACCGTCAAACGCATGGTCGCCCAGGTGGTGAACATGCAGCGCACCAGCCTGGCCACCCTCCAGTCCCCCGAACTCGCCGGCCTGGCCGACCCACTCGTCGAGCACTACCAGGCCATGCTAAGCCACGAGGTCGCCAAGGAGCTGGCCCTGAAAATCGTCCACGACGTCCACGCCCGTCTCTCGACCGACGAACTGGCCGACGTCTCCCTCGTCCGCACCGCCCTGCGCAACGAGATCGCCCGCCTGATCCCCGTCGACGGTTGCGGCATCGGCCAGGGCACTACCCCCGACGGCCGGCCGCGCACCATCGCCCTGATCGGCCCGACCGGCGTGGGCAAGACCACCACCGTCGCCAAACTCGCCGCGCAACTCAAGCTCAAGGCCAAGAAACGCGTCGCCCTGTTCACCCTCGACACCTACCGCATCGCCGCCGTCGACCAGCTCCGCACCTACGCCGAGATCATCGGCGTGCCCCTGCGCGTGGCCGACCAGCCGCAGGACCTTGCCGAGCAGGTCCGCTCCGTTCAGGACGTCGATGTCATCCTCATCGACACCGCCGGCCGGTCGCAGCGCGATGACCGCCGCCTCGACCAGCTCTCGGCCATGCTCCAGGCCGCCCAGCCGCACGAGACGCACCTGGTCCTCTCCTCGACCGGCTCCAGGGCCGCCATTCAGGACGCCGTCACCCGTTTTTCCCGCCTGAAATACGATAAGATCATTCTCACCAAACTCGACGAGGCCGTGAGCCTGGGCGTGTTGCTCAATGTCTCGAGCCTGGTCGACAAACGATTGAGCTTCGTCACCACCGGACAGGAGGTCCCCCAGGACATCGAGGTCGGCCGAGCCGACAGGCTCGCCGCCCTGGTGGTCAACGCGATCGAGGCTGGAGTTGAGCGATGCTGACCGATCAGGCGCAGATGTTGCGTCGCCTGGTGACCGAGGCGGCTGAGCAGCAAGCATGGCGGACAGCCGGGCAGGAGACCTTGCGTCCGGCGTCTGCCGACAGGCCCGAGCTGCCCCCGCCGCCCGAATCCCTTCTCAACCGTCCGACCACCGTCAGCCCCCCCCTTGCCAGCCCCTGTCCCGGCGCGGATGATGCTCCGCCCGTGATCGCACCGAATCCCCCCAGCCCCCGAGCCCGCATCATCGCCGTCACTTCCGGCAAGGGCGGCGTGGGCAAGAGCTCGATCTCCGTCAACCTGGCCGTCCGCCTCTCGCAATTGGGCCGACGCGTCATCCTCCTCGACGCCGACCTGGGCACCGCCAACGCCGACGTTCTATGCAACCTCACCCCCGCCGCAGGCCTGGCCCACGTCGTCGCCGGCCGACGCACGCTCTCCCAAGTGACCGTCCAGGCCCCCGGCGGCTTCAAACTGATCCCGGGGGCCTCCGGCCTGGCCGCCATCGCCGCCCTGACCGAGGCCGAGCGCGGCCGGATCCTCACCGACCTCCGCCGCCTCGACGAGCAGGCCGACGTGATCCTGATCGACACCGGCGCCGGCGTCGGCCCCAACGTCCTGAGCTTCATGCTCGCCGCCGACCAACAGCTTGTGGTCACCACCCCCGAACCCACCGCCCTGACCGACGCCTATGCCGTCATCAAGACCGCCTCCCGCCGTCGTGCCGACCTGGACATCCGTGTCCTGATGAACATGGTTCGTGACCCCGAGGAGGCCCGATCCGTCTATCAACGCCTCGAGGCCGTCTGCCGCCGATTCCTTCATCTGTCCCCGGGCTACGCCGGCCACGTCCTGCACGACCCGCGCGTCCCCGCCGCGGTGCGCAAGCGCATTCCCTTCGTGCTGGATAACCCGCGCAGCCAGGCGAGCATCTGCCTCACGCAACTGGCGCACCGCATGGACCGCCACGCCGCCGAGCCGGTCGGCGCGGGACTCTGGCATCGCATGACGGCATGGCTCGTGGATAGGCGTGGATGACTCGTGGATGAACGACGTCGTGCCGGGCGGAGAAGAAATCATCATGTATCGGATGGACCGGGCTGGACACCGTAAACCGTTCAGGGCATAATAGCTGCAGCGCGCCCTCAAGGACGAGAGCGCCACATCTCCTGGGGTCGATCGTCACCGATCGGTGTCGGCTCTTCTGGATCGCAGAGCAACGGAGTGCTCGCCCATTCCTTCGAAGATCATAGCCTCCTGCTTCGCCCTGACCGGCTTCATCGCCGCGCTGGTCGTCGGTCTGGCCGCGGGCAACTCCGCCTCGACGATCCTCTGGAAGGCGATCCTGGCCATGGCCGTCTGCTACCCCGTCGGGCGCGTGCTCGGCGGCGTGGCCGAACGCGCCGTGCAGGACAACATCGACAGCTACAAAAAGCATCATCCGTTGCCGAAGCTCCATCCTTCGGCCGACGAAGAACCTGCGCAGCCGGCCGACGCGTCGGCGATCACCGACGAGGGTCATCCACCCGCACGGGCCGCGTGATCCGGCGTGTCACCGCCTAAGGCCGGGCGAAGCGATCTTTCCCGCCCGGCAGTAAGGAACGCTCCATGGCCAGAGCCAAGCATGCCGTCAGCTCCGTCCGACTCAGCGAGAAGGCCATCGAGCAGGCCTGGAGCGAGTACAAGAAAACGCCGTCGGAACGCGTCCGCAACAAGCTGATGGAGCACTACCTGCCCCTGGTCAAGTACAACGCCGAACGCATCCACACCAAGCTCCCCGACGAGGTCGACGTCGAGGACCTTATGAGCGCCGGCATCTTCGGCCTGATGGACGCCATCGACGCCTTCGATCTCGGCCGCGGCGTCAAGTTCGAGACCTACTGCGCCCCGCGCATCCGCGGCGCCATCCTCGACGAGCTTCGCTCGATGGACTGGGTCCCGCGGCTGGTCCGTTCACGCTCCAGCCAGGTCGATCACGCCCGCAAGGCCCTGGAGATGAGGATGGGACGCAAACCCACCGACGACGAGGTCGCCAAGCACATGAACCTCTCCGGCGATGAGTACTCCAAGATCCGCAAGGACGCCGGCCCCGTCGGCGTCGTCTCGCTCAGCCGCAAGTGGTTCGAGACCGACTCGAACAAGGACGTCCGCGAGATCGACGTGCTCGAGGACCCCCGCCAGGTCAACCCCCTGACCGCCGCCCAGCGCGACGACCTCAAGGACCTGATCACCAAGGGCCTCTCCCGCGCCGAACGCCTGATCGTCATCCTCTACTACTACGAGCAGATGACCATGAAGGAGATCGGCATCACCCTGGACCTCTCCGAGAGCCGCGTCAGCCAGATGCACTCCTCGATCCTCGCCCGCCTCAAGGCCCAGCTCCAGCACCGCTCCAAAGAACTCCAGGCCCAGACCGAGGCCTGACCCACGCCGGGTTGGGGATGGATGTCGGTAAGCAGGACGTGATCTGTGAGCCCCGCAGGGGAATGCGGGGCTGTTTTTCTCCATCGCGTCAGCCTTTGCGTCCGGCCAAGGCGGGCGATACAACGTTCCCATGGCTGACACGCAACACGTGCTCGAAAAGATTCTTACCGACGCGCTGCCCGACCAGGCCGCCACCCTCGGCCCGGTCGATCCCCTCGTCCGTCCCACGACTAACCCCCAGCTCGGCGACTATCAGGCCAACCT
>JADZCW010000117.1 GCA_020851395.1 Phycisphaeraceae bacterium | reverse complement strand
CCCCGCAGGCCCCCATCCCGCCGGCCGGCCCCAAGGCCCGCGTGCTGATCTTCGACACCACGCTCCGCGACGGCGAGCAGTCTCCCGGGGCGACGCTGAACTTCAACGAGAAACTGGAGATCGCCCGCCAGCTCGAATCCCTGGGTGTGGACATTATCGAGGGCGGCTTCCCCATCACCAGCGTGGGCGACTTCGAGTCCGTCAAGGCCATGGCCGGCGAGCTGACCAAGGCCAAGGTGGCTGGGCTGTCGCGCTGCGTCCCGCGCGACATCGACCGCGCCGGCGAGGCGATCAAGCACGCCGCCAACCCCGCCGGCGGGCGCGTCCACGTCTTCTGCGCCACGAGCAAGATCCATCGCGAGCACAAGCTGCGCAAGGCCTTCGAGGAGATCATCCGCATCTCCGTCGAGAGCGTGAAGCAGGCCCGAGGCTACACGGCCGACGTGGAGTTCTCCCCTGAGGACGGCTCACGCACGGAGCTGAATTACCTGGTGGACATCACCGCCGCGGTGGTCGAGGCCGGGGCCACGACGGTCAACATCCCCGACACCGTCGGGTATGCCGTGCCGGAGCAGTATGGGCACATCTTCCAGTACGTCCGCGAGCAACTGCCCGAGCTGGACCGCAAGGGGATCGTGCTGTCCGCTCATTGCCACGACGACCTGGGCCTGGCCGTGGCCAACAGCCTCTCGGCTGTGCTGCACGGCGCCCGGCAGGTCGAGTGCACGATCAACGGCATCGGCGAGCGGGCGGGCAACGCGGCGCTCGAAGAGATCGTCATGGCCCTGCGCACGCGGCCGGACTACTTTCACCGCTACGAGACGGGCATCAATCCCCGGAAGATCTATCCGGTGTCGCGCATGGTCTCGTCGTTCACCGGCCTGCACGTGCAGCGGAACAAGGCGGTCGTGGGTGAGAACGCCTTCGCCCACGAGTCGGGCATCCACCAGGACGGCGTGCTCAAGCATCGCACGACTTACGAGATCATGGACCCCCGCGAGGTCGGCGTGCCGGAGAACAAGCTTGTGCTGGGCAAGCACTCGGGCAGGCATGCCTTCCGTGACCGCGTGGTGTTCCTGGGCTACAACGTCGACGACGCGGCGATCGACAAGGCCTTCGAGGCTTTCAAGGCCCTGTCGGACAAGAAAAAGGATGTCTACGACGAGGACATCGAGGCGATCCTTGATCAGCAGGTGCAGGCTGAGCGTTCGCTGTGGGAACTGCTGCGCTTCCAGGTCACCAGCGGCACGGGCGTGATCGCCACGGCCACGGTGGTCCTGCGCGACTCGGCCGGCAGCGAGTGCATGGAGGCCGCCACCGGCGACGGACCGATCGACGCGATCTACTCGGCCATCCAGAAGGCCACGGGCGTGACCGTGACGCTCGAGGATTACACCACGCGGGCGATCACAAGCGGCAAGGAAGCCCAGGGCGAGGTCACCGTGCAGGTCCGCCACCGCGACCGCAAGGTCAAAGGCCGCGGCCTCTCCACCGACGTGATCGAGGCGGCGGCGAAGGCGTATCTGGTGGCCATCAACCGCATCCGCAGCACCGACGCCCGCCAGGCCGCGGCGGCGGGCAATGGCTCTGACCCCCCGTCAAAGGCGGCGCAGCCGTGAACCCAGCCCAGATCGACACGGTGCCTTCAGGCCGGACGTGGGATGCCGGCGACTACGCCGCCCACTCGAGCGGCCAGCAGAAGTGGGCCATGGCGCTGATGGATCGCCTGCAACTCCGTGGCGACGAGGCCGTCCTGGACATCGGCTGCGGCGACGGCAAGGTCACCGCCCAGATCGCGGCGTTGGTGCCACGTGGCCATGTCGTCGGGATCGACCAGTCGCGGCAGATGATCGAGTTCGCCCGGCGGAACCACGGCCAGGTCGCCAACCTCACCTTCGAACTCGGGGACGCACGGTCGCTGGCATATGCGTCACAGTTTGATCTGGTCTTCTCGAACGCCTGCCTGCACTGGGTGGTCGACCACGGGCCCGTGCTGGCGGGCATCGCGCGGGCGCTGCGGCCGAGGGGTCGCTTTGCCCTTTCCATGGGCGGTCGTGGAGGCACGGCGACGGTGATTCGAGTGGTTGAATCACTGATCCAACAGGACCGTTGGCGTGACTTCTTCAGGGGATTCGAGTTTCCCTATGGCTTCTACGGCCCGGACGACTACCGTCGATGGGCGCAGGAGGCTGGCCTGGCGATCGACCGGGCGGAACTCGTGCCGAAGGATATGGTTCACCACAGCGCGGAAGAGATGGCTGGGTGGATTCGCACAACCTGGCTTCCCTACACGCAGCGCGTCCCTGAGTCACAGCGGCCGGGTTTCGTGGCGGAAGTGGTGCGCGCCTATCTTGATGCGCATCCTGCCGATGTGCGGGGAGACATCCATGTGCCGATGATCCGCCTGGAGATCGAAGGACACAAGCCGCCGCGGCATGACAGCAACCGGTCCTGATAGGGGGCGAAGGAGACTGCCATGGACTTCGAGATGCGCATCGACGAGGAATTGTCCTTGACGCTGATCCAGCCCAAGGACGCGGAAGAGCTTTTTGCCCTCATCGAGGCCAACCGCGAACACCTGACTCCCTGGCTACCCTGGCCGGCGACGATCCAGACGGTCGAGGACGAGCGGCGGTTTGCCGAGTCGGTGGTCGCTGAGCACGCCGCCGGCCGGATCGTGCCATGCCTGATCCGCAGGCTCGGAAGGATTGTCGGCGGCATGGGCCTGGTCATCGCCCGGCGGCGTCTTGGCGCTTTCGAGCAGGCGTCGGCGGACATCGGCTACTGGCTCGTCGCGTCCGAACAGGGCAGGGGGGTCATTACCCGCGCGGCCGCGGCGTTATTGGACCATGGCTTTGGCGAGCTGGGCCTGCGGCGGATCACCATACGGGCCGAGCCGCTCAACCGGCGAAGCCGGGCCGTGCCCGAGAGGCTGGGCTTCGTGCACGAGGGTACGCTCCGCGGCGCGGGTTGGCAGGACGGCCGTCGTGTCGACCACGAGCTCTACGCCATGCTGGCCGAGGACTGGCCCGCCGCCCGGACGGCCTATCATGCCATGCGATTCCAGACCAATCGCGAACCCGCCGGCCCGCCCGGCCGATAATATTCATGGACGCTCGCCGCACGGATGCGGCCGCCTCTCGGGAGATCCTGACTTTGAGCGAAACCGCCAGGCCCGACAAGAGCCACGTCAAATACTTCGTCCTGGACACCAACGTCCTGCTGCACAACCCCAACGCGTTGTTCATGTTCGATGACAACGAGGTGGTCGTGCCGTTCACGGTGCTCGAGGAGCTCGACAAGTTCAAGAAGCAGAACGACGACGTCGGCCGCAACGCCCGACAGGTGATCCGCCACCTCGATCGGCTGCGGGCCGCGGGGCCTTTGTCCGAGGGCGTGACCTGGAACGGCCACGGCGGGCAGGTCCGGGTGATCTTTTCCGCGCAGGATCGGCCGCGCTGGATCGTCGAGGACTCGCCTGACAACCGCATCATCGCCGTGGCGCTCGAGCTCCAGAACCAGAAGAAGCGCACCATCCTGATCTCCAAGGACGTCAACGTCCGCATCAAGGCCGACGCCCTGGGCCTGCGCGTCGAGGACTTCGAGGCCGAGAAGGTCGACCCCGAGCACCTGTACCAGGGGTTCGTCTCGCTGACGGTCCCCGCCGAGCTGATCGACGCCCTGTATCAGGAGAAGTATCTCGAGGTCAGCCGGCTCGAACCGCACCTGGTCCGCACCGACGAACGCGGGCAGGAGCAGCTGATCCCGCTCGTGGCCAACCAGTACGTGCAGCTTCGCTCGGTGGCTGATGACTCGCACACGGGCCTGGCCCGCCGCCTCGGCGACACGGACAACCTCATCCCCATCCAGGGCCCCCGCAAGCCCGTCTTCGGCATCATGGCCCGCAACGTCCAGCAGACGATGGCCCTGGACCTCCTGCTCGACGACGAGGTCAAGCTCGTGACCCTCCTGGGCTCAGCCGGCACGGGCAAGACCCTGCT
>JADZCW010000116.1 GCA_020851395.1 Phycisphaeraceae bacterium | reverse complement strand
GCGTGGGCGTTAAGGTTTTCAGCCATCTCCTTGTGCCAGGCGCGCATGCGGCGGGCGTCGTCGGGCTTATTGAGCTTGTCGGCCAGCTCGGCCATGAGCAGGGCGTCGCGGCAGAAGGCCATCGAGAGCCAGACGCTCTCGCCCTTGCCCTTGCGGCCGGCGGCGGTGAGCGAGTCGTTCCAGTCGCCGAAGAAGATCAGGCACAGGCCGTGGGCTCCGCGGTCGGTGTGCAGACGCTCCATGGCCTTGAGGAGGTGGGCGTAGAGGGTGTCCTCGCCGCCGTCGTAGTAGGGGATGGTTTCATTGGCGAAGCCGATGTCGCCGGTCTCCTTGATGTATTCCGTGACGGCGGAGATGAGCCACTGGGCGCTGTCGGCGAAGCGCATGGGGTCGATGGGGTTGTAGCCGCGCAGGGCGAAGCCGTCATTGTACTGATGGGCCGCGGCCTTGGCCAGGGCGGCGCGGGCGAGGGGGGCGTCCTGGGTGATCACGCCCTGGGCCTGCTGGACGATGTCGCGATAGCCGAACCAGCCCCATCGGCACCAGGTGGCGCCGAAATGGATCTGGTGCTTGGCCCAGACGTTGATCATGTTGTCGATCGACGGGTCCGGCGTCTTGAGCTGGATGTTGGCGATCATCGCGTCGCGATCGGCCCGCAGGGCGTTGAAAATGGGGCAGCGGTCGAGGTTGCCCACGAGGTATTGGGCGCGACGCTGGCGGATGGTGGCCTCGTCGAAACAGCCGCCGACGAGATAGCGCGTGTCCTGTCGCCCGCCAGCGGGAACTTCCATGGGGATGTGCAGGCTGATGGTGGCCGTCTGCATCGAGGCGTGGCGGCCGTTGCACTTGCCGGTCTCGACGGCCACGGGGTTGATGATCGTCCGGCGCGGGCCGACAAAGACGCGCATGTTCGGGTCGGCCCCGGCGGCGCGGCGGTCGGCGGTGATAAAGCCGTTGTGCAGGGGGAAGTCGATCTCCTCGAACATCTGCGAGCCCTGGCGGACGAAGACGGCGTTGAGATCGGGGAAGAAGCGGGCGATGCGTGAGAGTGAGCCGGTGTAGGAGTCCGTGCCGTCGCAGTGCATCTCGCCGTAGGTGAAGAGGCTGACCTTCCTTGGCCGATTCGAAGCGTTGGCCACGCGGACGTCCCAGACCTCGATGGGGTCCTCGCCGGCGGGGACGAAGATCCGCCAGGTCACCTTCAGGTCCAGCGTCTGGTTCTCGATGATGTGGTAGCCCAGGCCGGCGCCGCAGCGGAAGGATTGCGGCTCGCGGTAGACGGGCCAGAAGCCGACGGAGAAGTACTCGCCCGTCTCGTCGTCGCGGACGTAGAGGATGCGCTCGCCCTTGAGGATGTTGTTGGCGTACCAGCCCTTGGCGTGGGCTTTAAGGTGCCGGCCATTCCCGCAGCCGGTGTGGTCGATCATGGTGAAATAGGCCCGGTTAAAGAGCATGTTGTGCAGCGGGCGATTCGGTTCGGGGGAATCGAGCCAGCACTCGCGGGAGTCGGGCGTGAAGGTGTAGCGGTACGACATGGCGAGCCTTTCGTGACTTGGATGTGTTTATTTTTCGCATCGGGCGCGGTGGAGGCCTCTGCCTGCCCGGGCGAGCGGTCACTGATCGATCAAGGGGTTTTTTCGAGCACGAGCACCCAGTCCTGGATGCGCGGCGGTTTCGACGCGATGATCCACTGTCCGCTCTCGTTGGGCACGGGGCCCAGCGGGATCTCCTCGCCAGTGCAGGGGTCGAAGAAGAAGGCTCGGTAGGCCACGTCCATCTCCAGGTGCCGGACGGTCCAGGGCTGCTTCCAGAAGCCGACGGCGGATAGGTACGACACGCGGACCTCGCGCGGCACGCCGGCGGTGAAGGCGAGATAGGGCTCCGACGAGGTGAACTGCGGTGTCAGCCAGTCGGTGCGCGGTTCGGCCCTGTGCCACGGGTATCGCGAGAGCAGTTTCTTGCCCAGGGCGATCTGACGTGCCCCCGGAAGCTGGGCCGCCTCGCGCCAGGGGATGCCGCCCCAGGTCATGCCGTGCGGGGAGGGGCCGTAGAAGTTGTCCGGATTGTTGAACTGCCAGATGCCATTGGCGCCGTAGGTAAAGCCCGCCGCGCCGCTGAGCATGCTCGACCACCAGGCGAAGCGCTGGGCGTCGTCGCGGCTGGACTGCATGATCCCCTCGTAGCAGACCTCGGCCGCGATGGTGGGCATGCGCGGCTCGGCGGCGCGCGACTCGGTGACCCGTCGAACGTGATTGGGCAATAGCGGCCAGCCGTCGTGGCCCGTCTGGAGCATGTCCAGGTCGAGCAGGCTGGGGTCCTCGATCTGCGTGCGGGCGGAGGTGGTGGGGTGGATGGTGATCGGGTGCTCGTAGCCGTTGTTCCAGCGGACGTAGCTGGCCACGTCCGTCCAGCCCAGGCGTTGGAGCTGGCGATCGGCCTCGAAGGTCTCTGAGCAGTACCAGGGCATCTCGCCCTCGCCGGCCAGGCACCAGATCACCCCCGGGAGCGAGCCCCAACGGGCGACGAGGTAGCGCCAGTGCTTCTTCATGCGGGCGATGCCGAGTTGGAGGAGGTAGTAGCCCCAGCAGCCGAGGATGCAGGGGGCCAGGCCCTGGTCGACGAGATGACGCACGCGATGGTCGGCCGCGTCGAAGAAAGCGGGGTTGATGCGGGCGAAGTTTTTTTCCCAACTGAACCCGCCGTCACCCTGGCCGCGGGGGTCGAAGGCGTCCATGTCCGGGCAGAGGCCGGCGCAAATCTGGATGACCGTGAAGCCCTGTTCGCGGCGGTGCTGGGCGAACCACTGGAAGTCGTGCGGCCAGGCCAGACGCTTGGTCGCGCCGAGCCACCAGGTGTCGCCGAGCCAGAAGAAAGGCGTGCCGTCGACATGCTGGAGGTGGCGGCGGTTCTCGCTGACGCGCAACGGGCCGTGGCGGTACAGCGGGTTGTCGCCCTGATAGGGCGTGACGTCGAATGTGCCTTCCTGATGATGCAGGCCGGGGTCGGGGGCGCTGGCGAGCGTCAGGAAGCGATAGGCCCCCGGGAGGTGGCCGCTTAGGCGGAGCTTCCAGGTCGAGCCGCCCGCCCAGAAGCCCGGCACGCGCCGTTGCACGCCACTGGGCTCGACGACCATGGCGCTCAGGTCAAGCTGGTTGAACGGGTCCTCCCACGCCTTCTGCGCGGTGAAGGTGAACTCCACGGTGTGGTTCTGGGGAATGCTGGGCATGGGGGCTAGGCACCTGGGTAATGCGGAAGGTGAGGCTGGACTATGCTTTAGGCGGCGTCCGCGGTCAAGTTTCCCCGGTTTAGCAGGTCGGTACCGTCTCGCCCTAACGTGTTGCATTCCCAGCGACGGGGCGGTACTTTTTCGCCTTCGTCCCACCTTACTAGACACCCCCATCCCCACACGCCCACCATCAGGCCCGCGAGGGCTGGAGAGATCCACCGTGAGCGAATCATCCATGACCGACCGTCAGATGACGGTGACGCTCGGCCCACTTTCAACTATCTCAGCCGGCAAAGGTAAGGCCCAGCCCGTGGCGGCCGTCGCCAAGGACGGCAGCGCCGAGGCCGGCTTCCCCGGCAAGGCGGTTTTCACCACCCCCGTGGTTCTGCCCAAGAGCGGCCGATTCAAGGCCTGCGAACTGACGATCAAGGCCAGCGCCCCCGGAAGCCTCAAGATCGGCGGCAAGGCGATCGGCAAATTCACCGGCGGCAAGGCCAAGAAGTTCACCGTCGACGCCAAGCCCTTCGAGAAGGGCAAGGACTTCGTCATCGAGGAATTGGCCTTCGCCGACTTTAAGCAGGTCGACATCGTGGTCGAAGTGGCTGCGCCCAAGGCCAAGAACGCCAAGCTCGCACTCAAGGGGGAGATGGACTACCAGATCCCCGTCGAGAGCGCGGCTGACTACCTCAACTACGTGATGACGCAGGCGTGATGGCGGCTGACCGGGGCATCCCCTCCGTTCACGTCGCAGCCCAACGCCTTGCATGCGTCCCTTACGCCCGGTTCGGATCCTTCACCTTTTCATCACAATCACCATGACCACCACCGCCCCCGCCAAGACGTCCGCCGCCCCCAAGGACTGGTCCCACTACGGCTACTTCGATGACGCTCGCAACGAGTTCGTCATCACCACGCCCGACACGCCGCTGCCGTGGGATAACTATCTGTTCAATGACCGCTACCTCAGCGTGAGCGATCACCTCGGGCGCGGCTGGTCCAAGCTGCACACCCGCGAGGGTTACGTGACGTTCCTCTGGAACCTCACGGCCATGTTCGAACGCGACGACAACCGCTACGTCTACCTGCGCGACGACGAGAGCGGGGATTACTGGTCCGTCTCGACGTTTCCGCGCAAGGGCGCGACGGACTTTAAGTGCCGCGTCGGGCTGGGGTATTCCGAGATCTCCTCGGTCAAGGATGGCATCCGGGGCTCGATCTACATCACCGTGCCGATGGGCTCCGACCCCGTCGAGCTCTGGCAGGTGACGGTCAAGAATGAGTCGAATCGCCCCCGGAAGATTAGTGCGTTCACCTACGGCCGCGTGTCGCTGCGTGGGGCGGCGACGCACGGGTACATCCACTTCTGCCAGGCGGCGTTCCGGGAGGACATCAATGGGCTCTTTTTCCAGAACAACGCCCCGGCGCTGCCCCATCCACGGTACAAGGCGTTCCAGTCGGCGGACTTCACGCCGGACTCCTGGTCGGCGTCGAAGAACGGCTTCATGGGGCAGTACAGCAACCTCGAACACCCCGTGGCCGTCGAGCAGGGCCAATGCCCCAACGCCCAGGCGTCGCGCGAGGCGATGGCCTCCTGCTTCCATAAGCGCATCACGCTGGCCCCGGGTGAGAGCAAGACGCTCAACTTCCTGGCGGGCATCGTGGCGGATCCCAAGGAGGCTGCGGGCTACATCGAGAAATACCTCAAGGGCGATGGCCCCAAGAAGGTGATCGAGGGTGTCGCGGCCGACGCGGCCCTTCGGCTTTCCTCGCCGCGGATCGAGACGCCCAGCGAGAACATCAACCGCCTGATCAACGTCTGGACCAAGCAGCAGGTGGCCCTGGGCGCGGGCTGGGGCCGGTGGGGATGGCGAGGCTATCGCGACATCATCCAGCAGACCCACGGGGCCAACTACTGGGACCACGCCCGCGTCAAGAGCAACCTCTCCGAGGCCATGACCTGGCAGATGCGCGACGGCTTCTGCGTCCGCGGCTGGGCGCCCTTTAGCCCCAAGCGCTATGCCGACAGCGCCCTGTGGCTCTGCTACACGGCCAACGATTACGTCAAGGAAACCGG
>JADZCW010000115.1 GCA_020851395.1 Phycisphaeraceae bacterium | reverse complement strand
CTTCGGAAAGAGCCCTTCCAGCCGTCGCCCAACGTGTCCCCGGAGCGGGACCACGAGCCCCAGACCGGGGATGGGCCGCCGGAATGTTTCCGCCCCGCAACGTCTCGCGGGGCACAACGCCCACCGGAGGGGAGGACGCCCGACCGGTGCTCGGCCGCGCCGCTGGCCATCCGCTTGTCCGGGGTTCTCCCAGCGTCGGCGGGCGGGGCGGGCGCGACGTTCTGATTATCGTCCGGTTCGGTCTGAGGTCAATGATTTTTTGCGGTGGAGCGACCGAAAAAATCGCGGCGACATGAATCCTTTGTGGCGCGGGGAAATTGGGCAAACCGGTCACGCCCGCCCGGGTAGGAATGGTGTTTTTTGGACCTGCCCGCGACGATCTTCCGACGTGCTCTGAACAAGCAGGAGGACGCCGTCGGCATGGACTTTGTGATCGTCAACGTCGCCTGGGGGGCGGAGTACGTCCGACAGTTGCTCGAACTGAGCCTGCCGTCGTGCCTGGCGGCGGGGAACCTGCCGGCCCTGGCGGGGGGCGGGTCGGTCTACCACCTCTACACCGCGCCGAGCGATGCGCCGACGATCATGGCCCACCCGGCCTACGCGGCGTTGCAGAAGCTCATGCCCGTCCGGCTGATGGTCAACGAGCAGTTCGAGCAGAGCAAGGGGCGGTACGGCAGCCTGACCGTCTGCCACAACCACGCCATCAAGACCGCCTACGACAGCGGCCGGGCCCTGTGCATCCTCTCGCCCGACAGCGTGCTGAGCGCCGGGGCGATGCAGGCCGGCCGGCGACGACTCGACGCCGGGTCCCAGGCGGTGATGGTCATGGGCATCCGCCTGACGCGCGAGACGGCCTGGCCGGCGCTGCGCGGCATGGTCGGAACAGACGGGCTGACGCTGGACCTGCCCCCGCGCCGGGTAGTCAGGCTCATCCTCGAGCACGCGCACCCCTTCACGCATTCGCTGTTCTGGGAGAGCCCGGACTACAACCGGATGAGCTCTCATCTCTACTGGCGCGTCGGTCAGGCCGGCATGCTCGGACGCTGCTTCTACCTGCATCCGTTCATGGTCAATCCGCAGCGCAAGGACGTCTACCTCGTCCGGACGATCGACACGGACTATGTCATGCAAGCATGTCCGGACCACGAGCGAGTCGAGGTGATCGAGGATTCGGACGAACTGGTCTCGGTGGAGCTGACTTCCCTGGGCGATGCAGCCACCAACACGCAGATCAAGGCCGGCGGGTCGTTGGCGTTGCGGCGCGGCCAGGAACATCCAGCCGCTCCACCTGACGCCGACCTCAAGGCGGTGGCGGTGGCCTTCTTCGGTCAGCAGGTGGCCAACCCCCTGCACCAGCGATTCATCCGCGCCAAGATCCGCATCCACGCCGAGACGATCGACGAGAGCTGGCGGGCTGTGGAGGAGGCCTCAGACCGCGTGGTGACGGAGATCGAGCGGTGGATGCGGAAGGACCCCAAGGCCGTGCTCGACGCGGTCTTCGGCGGCAGGCTCGAATAAGCCACGATGTTCAGCGGCCTGTCATTACTGCCGATCCGCTATCGCCGACGCCTCAGTATGGCCAATGCCCCGACAGCCGACAGGATCGCGGCGGAAGGTTCAGGCACCACCGAGACGCGCAGCGAGACGTTGTCGATGGCCACGGCCATACGGTCGGTGGCAATACCGCCGTAGAGCCAGAAGTAGGGGTGGGGTTCCGAGTAGACGCACAGCCAGGCGGAGACGTAGTAGTAGTCGTAGGGCGTATCAATATTGAAGGTGGTTTCGACGGGGTGGGTCGTCGACAGAGTGTGCCAGGCCATCCCCTGTGACCCAATGTCGGGCTTCTGCCAATCGGCGCCTCCATCCACGGTACTCCAGTCAGGGCTGTCCCAATAGGGATTCAGGCTCCATACCTGGTCGTATCCACTACCGCACCAGATGGGGCCCGCACGGTCTGCCCAGGTAGGCAGATCATTCGTTCCACCCACCCAAACATGAAGGATGCTGTCACCATCGAGTGGCACATCTTCCCACTGGTTAAACCAGTAATCGAAGTCAATGACCGCCGGGCCGGCCGTGTGCCCTACCGGGGCGGTGACCACTTGCGTGACCCAGCCACGGAACGCTGCGCCCTCCATAACGCCCGTGGGCTGGCCATCTCGTTGTACGATCGAGCGGTTGATCGAGACATACTGCTGCTGCGGCGAGCGAGGATCCGCCACGGTGCCGATGCCCCACGGCGCAATCCACTTTCCCAGATCGGTGAACGGCTGGCCGATCACGTAGCCCCCGGTGTTCTCCGCCGCGATGCCGCCTGGATGGAACTGCCAAGCGCGGACGGGGCTGGTCCCGGCATTGATCTCCGCCTGTGTCCTGGGCGAATCCGCCAGCTTCAGGCCCGACAGGCTCTCGAAATCTCCGTCCTGAATGATGTTGTCTGACAGCACGGCCGAGGCACTCGGGCCCACGACCAATGCCATCACCGCGCAGAAAAACAGATACCCGGCTTTCATCTCCCTCTCCTTTTGCTTAACGGATGGTTGAGAAACTTAGACCGCAGAACACCTCCTCCGACCCGGCCACAACGGCCGAGCGGAACAAGCGATCACTTCGCATGGGAGGAAGAGCGGTCAAGAACCCGCTTCCTCGCCCTCCGTCGCCGACTATACCGAGCGGCAACCCTCTGTCAAGAGTTTTGCATCTGTTTTAGTGGTCATTTTAGCATTGATTGCAGGCTAATGAACCGCTTGTAGAGACATCGAGCAGCGCCTCTTACCCCGCTTCACAGAACAGGCATTCTTTCTTAGGTCGCGGGTGGCGCCTTACCGCGGTGGGCCAAGGACAAGCCGCAACTGGCCCCCCGCGGCCTCAAGCCGACGTCGGGCGTCCTCGATCCCGCAGCGGGCCAGGGCCATGACCAGGGCGAGCTTGACGCTCCCGCCGGCCTCGTTGAGCAGGCTCAGCGCGGCGTCGCGCGACAGCGAGGTCTGGCTCATCAGGATCCGCGCGGCCCGGTCGCGCAGCTTGGCGTTGGTGGCGCGCAGGTCCACCATCAGGTTGCCCCAGACCTTTCCGAGCCGGACCATCGTCGCCGTCGAGATCATGTTCAGGGCGAGCTTGGTGGCGGTGCCGGCCTTGAGACGCGTCGAGCCCGCGACCACCTCGGGGCCGACGGGCAACGCAATCAGGTGCAGCCCCGGAAGCTCCGCGACAAGGCCCTGCACGGCGTCGGCGCGGACGCAGGTGATCAGGCCCACCGTGCTTCCCTGTGCCTTGGCGTGCTGTAGCGCGCCGTGGACGTAGGGCGTGGTCCCG
This sequence comes from Phycisphaeraceae bacterium, assembly GCA_020851395.1. Taxonomy (GTDB): domain Bacteria; phylum Planctomycetota; class Phycisphaerae; order Phycisphaerales; family Phycisphaeraceae; genus JADZCW01. Next base: position 1,943 of record JADZCW010000115.1, on the reverse strand, counting down.
CCGGCGGCAATGCCGATCACGGTGTCGCGGTCGTCGATCTCGAGCGTCTCGAGCTCGGGCACGGCGCCTTGTGGGTCGTCCTCCTTGCCCTCGCTGCTGCGGCGAAGAGCGGGGTCGCCGCCGGCGATGATGCCGACGACCTGGCGCGAGCTCGTGCAGAACGTCGGCGGGCACTCCGAGGCGTCGAGCACGCCCAGACGGCCCGAAGTGCCGGCGCCGACGTAGATCAGCCGGCCGCCGCGATTCATCCCCGCCGCCACGGCGTCGACCAGGCCCGCGATCGCCGGGATGGCCGCACGCAGCACCGCCGCGATTATCGCGTCCTGCTCATTCATCACCGCTAGCACGTCGGTGGTGCTCAGGGCGTCGAGGTTCGCCGAGTCAGCCAGACGGGTCTCGGTCAGCAGATGCCCGCGATCGGGGAGTGGCGTGTCGATGGTTCGTCTCCGTCTATATCTCTTATGGGTAGGCCCATGCGCCCGCCCTGCCGGGCCGGTCCGCCCCGGTGACCCCCGCAAGGGTGATCGGCACGCCGTCCTGCGACAGGGCCCCGAGCAGGGCGAACTCGGCCGCCTCGCGAGCGTCGACGGGCACGCCCATACCCGGGCTGGTGGTCACCAGGCCAAGGTCGGCCGCCTGGTCGGCGATGCGCTGCACGAGGACGGGATTCTTGGCCCCGCCGCCGGCGAGGATGATCCGCAGTGGCTTGGCGTCGGCGGGGCACGATTGGATGATCCGATGGGCCACGACTTCCACCGCCGAGGCGACGACGTCGGCCGGCGGCATCAGTGGCGTCGCCTTGCGCGCCAGCTCCGCCGCCCAGCCCGGGGGATAGTCCTCACGTCCCGTTGTGCGCGGCCGAGGCCGGCTGAAGAAGGGCGACTGCATGACCCACTCGCCGAGGATCGGGTGTGCCTGGCCCATCTTGGCGATCCGGCCGTCACGGTCGAAGGTTTGATCGGGGAAGAGCGCCCGCACCACGCCGTCGATCAGCAGGTTGCAGGGGCCGATGTCCTCGCCGCGTACCGTCTCGGGCGACCCGTCCGCCGGCAGGTAGGTCGTGTTGCAGATCCCGCCGAGGTTGACGACCAGGCGGTGTTCCTTTGGATCACGAAAGAAGACCCAGTCGGCCAACGGTGTGATCGGCGCGCCCTGACCGCCGGCGGCCAGGTCCGCCTGGCGCAGGTCGTAGACCACCGGCAGGTTCAGTCGGCGGACGATCGGCCAGGGATCGAGCAACTGCACGCTGATGTGCTCCGTCGGGGCGTGCCAGAGCGTATGGCCGTGTGCGGCGACCAGGCAGGGCGAGGCGTGGCGGTGATGGCCTAGAAAATCCGCGATGGCGTTGGCGTGGAGCTCGCCGAGCCTGCGGGCGACGCGGGCCGACTCAAGCGGCGTGACTGCCATTCCGCCGGCCAGCTCCGCGAGCTCGCCAGCCAGAGGCCCCAACGAATACTGCGCGTGGTGAAGGCAGCGTGCGGCCATGTCCAGGCCGTGGCCGTGGACCTCAACCAACGCCACGTCCAAGCCGTCCAGGCTCGTGCCGGTCATGGCGCCGATAATCTGTCGCTTGGCGGGCGCAGCGGTGGTGTGGGCCGATTCCATCGACCATCAGGATACCACCGTCGAATACATTCACGCCGCGGCGCCGACGAGCGAGTCCTCGGGCGTCGGCGCGCCAGAACCGCGTTTGGCGAACTCAGCCTCGAGGACGTCGGGGTCGAGGTCGGCCAGGGAGCCGACGATCTTGTCCGGGCCGTAGGCGTAGCGGCCCAGGTCCTCGCGCTTGGTGCCGCCGGAGAGGACGAGGATGGTCTTGTAGCCCATCTGCACGCCGCCGAGGATGTCGGTCTCCATGGTGTCGCCGATCATGACGGTCTGGTCGGCGGTCAGCCCGAGCTCCTTGCGGGCGGCCCGCATCATGATCGGGCTGGGCTTGCCGG
>JADZCW010000114.1 GCA_020851395.1 Phycisphaeraceae bacterium | reverse complement strand
TAGTTGCTCAACCACCAAGACACCAAGGCCTCCCGATGAGCACGATTGTTTCCGTTCGTCATGCCAACGACGATGATCAGCCAGCGCTCCGCGAGCTGTCGGCGCGGGCGGTGGCAACGTTGCGTCAGGTGTATCGTCCCACGCCGGTAGCCATCGGAGCCAAACACGCCCGTCGGGCAAATCGGCAGTGTCTGGTGGCCATGATCGGCCCGATCACCGTGGGGTATCTGGAGTTTGAGACTCGGCCGGACGCTCTGCGGTTGCTCGGACCAATGGTGGACCCCGACCACCGCCGCCAGGGCGTGGCACGGGCGCTGATCTCGCAACTCATCGCGATCGCTCGCAACACAGGTACTGCAAGACTGTCTTTGGCCACCATTGAGCAGACGGGAAACGTCGAGATTTTCACGAAGCTTGGCTTCCACGTCGTCAGCCGCGCCCCGGTCACCGACGCGATCAGTGTCAAGAATGAGCCCCTGGTCGACGTTGAGATGGAGCTGGTGGTCAGTTCCCCTGCTGGCAGCGACCACCGCATGGCTTAAGTCTCTCGGGCAGGAAAGATTCGCGACCTGCCTCTATGGCGATGAGGCCAGATCACCTGCGCCATTCCTCGAAACAAAGCAGAGGACACGGAGCCCGCCACGATCGTTCGTGGCACAACTCCGTGTCCTCTGTGTTCTCCGTGGTGAACTCTATCTGCCTTACTTCTTCGCTGCGGCCAGACGACCCTTGAGGGCCTCGAGCTCCTCGCGGAGGGCCTTGGGCAGCTTGTTGCCGAACTGGGCGAAGTGCTCCTCGATCGAGGGGACCTCAGCCAGCCAGCCGTCGACGTCGACCTTCAAGAGCTCAGCCAGGTCCTTCTCGGGAATGTCCAGGCCGGCCAGGTCCAGGCCGTCCTTGGTCGGCAGATTGCCGATGGGCGTCGTCTGGGCCTTGCCGGTGCCGGCGCAGCGTTCAAAGACCCACTTGAGCACGCGGCTGTTCTCGCCGTAGCCGGGCCAGAGCCACTTGCCGTCGGCGCTCTTGCGGAACCAGTTGACGTAGAACACCTTGGGCATCTTCGCCCCGTCCTTGGCGCCGAGCTTGAGCCAGTGGGCGAAGTAGTCGCCCATGTGGTAGCCGCAGAAGGGCAGCATGGCCATCGGGTCGCGGCGGAGTTCGCCGACCTTGCCCGCGGCCGCGGCCGTCTTCTCGCTGCTCATGATCGAGCCCATGAACGTGCCGTGCTGCCACGACAGGGCCTCGTGGACCAGCGGCACGTTGGTCGCCCGCCGGCCGCCGAAGAGGATCGCGTCGATGGGCACGCCCGCGGGGTCCTCCCAGTTCGGGGCGATCACGGGGCACTGCTTGGCCGGGGCGGTGAAGCGGGCATTCGGATGGGCCGCCTTCTTGCCGCCGGCGGGGGTCCAGTCCTGGCCGTTCCAGTCCTTCAGGTGGGCCGGGGGCTGCTTGGTCATCTCTTCCCACCACACGTCGCCGTCGTCGGTCAGGGCGCAGTTGGTGAAGATGGAGTTGGCCTTGAGCGACTCCATGGCGTTGGGGTTCGAGTCGTAGTTGGTGCCGGGGGCGACGCCGAAGAAGCCGGCCTCGGGATTGATCGCGTGCAGGCGCAACTGCCCATCACTTCCGGGGGCGAACTTCATCCAGGCGATGTCGTCGCCGACGCATTCGACCTTCCAGCCCTTGATCGTGGGCTCCATCATGGCCAGGTTGGTCTTGCCGCAGGCCGAGGGGAACGCGGCCGCGACGTACTTGACCACGCCGGCGGGGCTGGTGAGCTTGAGGATCAGCATGTGCTCCGCCATCCAGCCCTGGTCGCGGGCCATGACCGAGGCGATGCGCAGGGCGAAGCACTTCTTGCCCAGGAGCGCGTTGCCGCCGTAGCCCGAGCCGAAGGACCAGATCTCGCGCGTCTCGGGGAAGTGGGTGATGTACTTGTTCTGGGCGTTGCAGGGCCAGGCCACGTCCTTCTGACCGGCGGCCAGCGGGGCGCCGACCGAGTGCAGGCAGGGCACGAACTCGCCCTTGTCGCCGAGCACGTCCAGGACCTTCTTGCCCACGCGGGTCATGATGTGCATGTTGGCCACGACGTAGGCGCTGTCGGTCAGCTCCACGCCGATGTGCGCGATCGGCGAGCCGACCGGGCCCATGCTGTAAGGAATCACGTACATGGTCCGGCCCTTCATGCAGCCGGTGTAGAGCTTGGTCATCGTCGCCTTCATCTCGGCCGGGTCGGCCCAGTTGTTGGTCGGGCCGGCGTCGTCTTTGTTCTTGGAGCAGATGAACGTGCGGTCCTCGACGCGGGCGACGTCGGCGGGATCGGACCAGATCAGCACGCTGTTGGGCTTCTTGTCCTTGCCCAGCCACATCGCGGTGCCGCTCTTGACCATCAGGTCGAGCATCCGCTGATACTCGTCCTTCGAGCCGTCGCACCAGACGATCTGGTCGGGCTGGCACATCTTGGCGATCTGGTCGACCCAGGCCAGCAGCTTCGCGTTCTTGGTCACACTCGTACCCTTGGCGGTGGCGGTTGTCATCGTCGGGTCCCTTGTCTGGGTGAGGTGGAGTGAATTGTTCGTCGGCTCGCCCCGGGGCGGTCTCGGCCGTGCTTCCGCACACCGCCGTCGGAGCCCATACCCATCCCTATGCCCATATCATACGAAAAACGCTTTTTTGTTCAACTCGGCCTGTGCTAAGGGGTCGGAACACGACCGACCCAGGCCTTGTGAACTCTATCGACCGTCCGGTGTGAAATCTTCCTCGGACGTGGATTTCATGTTTTGCCCCGATAAGACGCTCACGCACGCAGCGCCCAGGCCGCGTCGGCCAGCAGCAGCCCCATGACCACCCCCCCACTCCGCACGCCGGCCAACCCCGCCGCTACGTCGTGCAGTTGCTGCTGGGCGAGCAGACGCGTTTCGCTCGCCCCGGCAAAGACGTGCAACCCCCACGGCTCGTGCGTCGTGTGGTCCGGCTGGGTGTTCCGGAGGTGATACGTCGCCACCTCGGCCAGTCGGGTGCGACGCTTGTCTGTCGGCCACAGCCGTACGACGTGCCCCAGGGCGTGCAGGCCCGTCAACTCGCGATAGGTCCAGGCGTCGAGCGAATCGTCGACGGACATCGCGTGCAGTACCCCATCCTCGCCGGCCCGGTTGAGGATCGCGTCGATGAGCAATTGAGCGTCGTCGATCGATTGTTGTGCCTGGAGCGCCACCAGCGCCGACCACAGGCTCACGCTCACGTCGCCGACCTGTCCGTCACGTACGTGCTGCTCCGCGTGCCGGACCAGGGGGCTCAGCCCCGCCAACGGCCCCATCGCCGACAATTGCAGGTGCGCCACGAGCAGGCCGTACACTGGACGAATCGTCCGGCCTTGTGACGCCCGCAACGCACGGGCCGCTCGGGACAGATCCATCTCCAATCCCGGCCCCGTCTCACCCAACAACTTCCTGGCCGCGGGCAGCCCCACTTTCTCCCACGCCCCGCCCCCGGAAGCGGGCCCAACAGATTCCCCCAGCGCCCGCCGCGCCAAGTCCTCGATCATCGGCAACAATACACTCTCGGACGCGTCCATCCCCCTGATCCTATCAAGGAGCACGCCCCGCATGGCCACGTGGATCCCCCTCGGCAAAGCCACCGACTTTTCCCCCGGCGCCCAGTTCGGCCTGACCGTCGGCGACAAGGCACTGCTGCTGATCAACCTCGACGGCCAGTTCGTGGTCATCTCCAACGTCTGCCCGCACGCCGGCATGCCCCTCGAGGACGGCGAGGTCCGCCACGGCAGGATCACCTGCCCCTACCACGGCTATACCTTCTGCCTCGACACCGGCCGCAACGCCGACTTCCCCAACGACGAGCCGCCCGTCCGCAAGTACCCCACGCGCGTGGAGAACGGCGAGCTCCAGGTGCAGGTCGAAGCTTAAGGCAATCAGGCCAAGGTCTACATCCGGTCAGCACACGCTCCGGCCTGTAGAATCATCGTTTCGAACTCCCCTACCACCTTCCACCTCCGAGTCCGCCATGCCCAGCAACGCCCAGCTCGACTTCCTCGCCGCCGACGCCCCCAACGCCCTCGAACGCCTCAAGGCCCTGGTAAGCATCCCCAGCGTCAGCGCCGACCCCGCCTACACCCCGCACGTGCATAAGGCGGCCGAGTGGCTCCGGCAGACCCTGTCCGACCTCGGCCTCGACGCCCGAGTCATGCCCACCGGCGGCCACCCCGCCGTCGTCGCCACCACCCCCGGAAGTCTTTGCAGTGCACCCGCGGGCACACCGGGCTTCCTGTACTATGGCCACTACGACGTCCAGCCCCCGGACCCGACGGATCTCTGGACCACGCCGCCCTTCACGCCCACGATGCGTGACGGCTGCCTCTTCGCCCGCGGCGCCAGCGACGACAAGGGCCAAGTCAGTTGCTTCCTCCAGGCCCTGCGGGCATGGATCAAGACGGTGGGCAAATTGCCCGTGCCGGTGACCCTGCTGATCGAAGGCGAGGAAGAGTGCGGCAGCGTCGGCCTGGGTTCCTTCCTCAAAGAGCAGCGTGAGCTCCTCACCCGCGGCAATTCCTTCGTGCTCGTCTGCGACACCCGATCGTGGGACATCGACGGAGTCTGCACCCCGGCCGTGACCTACGCCCTGCGCGGCCTGGTCTACTTCGACATCCAGCTCCACGGCCCCACGCGCGACCTGCACTCGGGCGTCTTCGGCGGCACCCTGGCCAACCCCGCCACCCTGCTCACCCGTGTCCTGGGCCGACTCTTCGACGACCAGAACCGCGTGACCCTCCCCGGCTTCTACGACGGCGTCGCCCCCGTCACCGACGAGGAACGCGCACGCTGGGCCAAGCTGGGCTTCAGCGAGAAGGAATTCCTCGCCGAGGCCGGTGTGACCGTGCCCTTCGGCGAGGCCGGCTTCACCACGCTCGAGCGCCACTGGGTCCGCCCGGCGTGCGACGTCAACGGGCTCTACGGCGGCTACCAGAAGGCCGGCGCTAAGACCGTCATCCCCACCTTCGCCGGGGCCAAGGTCAGCTTCCGCCTCGCCCCCGGGCAGGACCCGACCCGCATCGCCCGCAGCTTCGAAACATGGCTCCGCGGCCAGAACGTCGGCGGATGCACCTGGAAATTCCAGCAGTTCGGCGAGGCCCACCCCGTGCAGACGCCGACGAACCTGCCCGCCATGGCGGCCGTGCGACGGGCCACCAAGGCCGTCACCGGCCACGAACCGGCCATGATCCGCGAGGGGGCGACCATCCCCGTCGTGGCCGAGTTCAAACAAATCCTCAGCCTCGACACCATCCTCCTGGGCTTCGGCCGCGAGGACGACTGCATCCATTCGCCCAACGAACGGTTCCGGCTGGCCAACTTCGAGCTCGGCTGCAAGACCCTGACGCTGCTGCTGGGCGAGCTGGCGAAGGGATAGGGTACGGGGTATGGGGTAGCAGGCAGGTGATTTCCGAGAGACGGGAGCGGGGGATATGATGCTGGCGTTCCGCTTCTCCGGAGGATCATCTCTTGGCCGAGCTTCAGCCCGAAATCTGGGACAGTCTGGAAGTGCTCGAACAGGAGACCTATCGCCTGCTCCGCTCGCTGCGCGACGAGGGGCCGATGGCCGACGACCACGTCGACCGCTTCTGCCTGCGCGTGTCGGAGCTGGCGTCGATGCTGCGCGATCAGGACCGCACGGCCCTGTCGATGAACACGGCCGAGGCCCTGTCGCAATTCCTGGCCGATGAGGGCACATCCAAACCGCTGGCCGACTCGATCAAGGACTGGCGCAAGCAGACGTCGATCACCCGCTGGTCGTTCAAGTGGGGGAACCTGCCCCCGAGCCTGCATTCGCTGGCCATGCGGAGACGGGCCGTCCTGCTCCAGCATGCCCAGCAGCTCGGCTGGATCCAACGGGCCGCGCCGGAACAGCCCTGGCACGTCACACCGGCGGGACTGGCAGCGGTCAACGAGGTTGATGGGCAATAGAAATGATCGTCATGCCTGGGGAACGCTTCCGCGGTCGCTTCCGGGGACACTTCCGGGGGACGGCTCGCGCGGGGCGTTGTACCACATGTCCAGCCCCTCGCGCTTTTGCAGCACGCTGTCACCCTCACGGGCCATACGGCGCATGAGCTCAAAGTAGCTCTTCATCGAAACCGTCCGCGCCTTGCGTCCGGAGGTCGTCACACACTGACGCAGGATCGTGAACCGGCCGAACCGCTTGATCCCCCGGCTGAAAACCAGTTCCTCGCTGGCGAAGTAGCGGCGGTCGAACCCGCCGAGCGCTCCGAACGCCTCACGCCTTACGAAGATGAAGCAGCCCGCCGCCCACCGCCGGGTAATCGAGACGATGTTCCACAGCCACACCACGACCGTCGCCGAGACGGGCACCGGCCCCTCCATGTGCACCAACGCACCCCCTGCCGTGCCGCCGCTGTCGAGAAACCCGAGCGCCGCCCGCAGCGTCGCCCCCGGGAGCAACGTGTCGGCGTCCACGAAGACGAACACGTCCCCCTTGGCCACCGCCGCGCCGGCGTTGCGCACGGCCGCGATCTGACGCAGATTCACCGACAGCACCTCCGCCCCCTTCCGCCGGGCAATCTCGGCCGTGCGATCCGTCGAGGCGTCGTCGACCACGATCACCTCGCATGCACTCCGCCCACCCGGGACAACCTCTGCGATCGCGATCTCGAGCTGATCGAGCGTTCGGCCGATCAGCGCCTCTTCGTTGTGGGCGGGGAGAATGAAGGAAATCATGGCGATCTTGTGGCGGGATGCGTGTATCTAGGGGATCAGGCCGGCAGACGCTCGATCTCCTTGCCCACCGCCGCCATCAGCGGGGCGACGGTCTTGGCGGAGAACTCGAACCTCGCGCCGGCGGCCTTGAACAACTCCGGCAGCGGGCGCGTGCCGCCGAGGGCCAGGCCGGCCTTGTATTTCTTGAGCGCGTCGCCGGGGTTCTTCTGGTAGTTGAACCAGACCTGCAGCGCCCCGAGTTGGGCGATGCCGTACTCGATGTAATAGAACGGCATGCCGAACAGGTGAAGCTGCCGCTGCCAGCGCGTCCGGCGGATGGCCTCGTGGCCGGTCCAATCCACCAGCGGGCTCGAAAATCGTCCGGAAATCTTGAGGAACGCGTCGTGCCGGGCGTCGGCGTCGGCCGCCTCGGTCGGGTGCGTGTAGAGCCAGTGCTGGAACTGGTCGATGGTAGCGATCCAGGGCAGCAAGCGGATGACGCCCTCGAGGTGCGTCCGCTTGGCCCGCTGGGCGTCATCTGAGGTGTAGAACGCGTCGAGGTAGTCATCCGCCAGCAGCTCCATCGACATCGACGCGACCTCACAGAACTCCAGCGGGGCCGAGTGCAGGAAGACCAGCTTCTCGCCGCGAGCTGCCAAGGTGTGAAACGCATGTCCCGCCTCGTGCAGGAGCGTCTCGACGTCGCGGTGCAGGCCGGCGGCGTTCATGAAGATGAACGGCTGGCGATGAACCTCGAGCGTCGCCTGGAACCCGCCGGGCCGTTTGCCCTTGCGGCTCTCGAGGTCCAGGCAGTGCGTGTCGCGCAGGCTCTGAAAATCCTCTGCCAGGTCGGGGCTGATCCGCCGCAGCACGGCCTGCGTCTTGTCCACGAAGTCCGGGATGTCCGCTGGGTCGAACGGCCGCAGCGGCGCGCGACCCAGCGGGTCCACGGCCAGGTCCCACGGCCGCAGCTTGTCGACGCCCAACTGGGTCCGGCGCTGCTCGTCCATCGCCCGTACCACGGGCATGCAGGTCTTCTCCACCGCGTCGGCAAAGCGGTGGCAGTCGTCCGGCGTGTAGTCGAATCGCTTCTTGCTCACCCACGCGTAGTCGCGGTAGTTGGCATGCCCGGCGTTGGCGGCGATCTTGGCGCGAATCGCCAGCAACTCCTCAAAAATCCCATCGATCGCCGCCACGTCCTGCGCCCGCCGCTTCTCGGCCAGCTCCCACGTCTCCTGCCGCACCACCCGGTCGATCTCCTCGCCGAAGCGGGCGATTTGCTGCATCGTGTAGGTCTGCCCCCGATAGTCGACGGTCATCTGGGCGCAGAGCTTGTTGTACTGCGTGACAAGCTTGGTGGCCTGCGTCTGCAGCGGAATGTTCTCCCGGCGGAAGAGGTCCACGTCCGCCTGCCACTCGCGGGCCATGATGGCGAACTTCTGCTCCCGCAGCCCCGCGCGGTGCGGGCTGGCGAGGAATTTTTTCTGCAACTCGAACACCGCCGGCTTGACGTGCGGCTCGACCTGCTCAACGAAGTCGAGGTAACGCTTCTCGATCGCCGCGTCGTCGGCGTGACAGGCGTTGTCGATGTAGAGCCGTGTGCCGTGCTCGTCGACGACGGCGATGAGGTCGGACAGATCAGCCAGCCACTTGCGCAACCCCGCCGGCGAGGTGATCTCGCTCGCCGCCAACTGCTGGAAGTAGGGCTCGATGCTGGGCCACGTCGAGCAGTCCAGATCCGCCGGAACAAAGGGCTTCTTCCGAGAAGTCGTGGGCATGGATGCTTCCTGTCGTGCTTCCGCGTCTAAACCTTCGTGCCGTGTTTGAGGCCGCGGACCTTCATCGGCAGGCCGAACAGGTCAATAAAGCCGCGCGCCGCCGTCACGTCGTACCCGTCCATGGCGAAGCTGGCCAGCTGCGTGTCATAGAGGCTGTTGGGGCTCGTGGCGCTGACGGCCTGCGCTCGCCCCTTGAACAGCTTGACCTTCGCGGAGCCGGTGACCAGCTCGCTGGCCTGGTCGACAAACGCCTGCATCGCCTCGCGCAGCGGGTGGAACCACTGGCCGTAGTAGACCAGCTCGCCGTAGCGCACAGCCATCTGCTGCTTGTAGTGGTAGAGATCGCGCTCCAGGCAGAGTTGCTCGAGGGCCTTGTGAGCCTCGTAGAGGATCGTGCCGCCGGGCGTCTCGTAGACGCCGCGGCTCTTCATGCCCACCAGCCGGTTCTCGACCAGCACGGTCTGGCCGACGGCGTGCTTGCCGCCGATCTCGTTGAGCTTGGCGATGATCGCCTCGGGGGCGTAGCGCTTGCCGTCGATCGACACGGGCACGCCCTTCTCAAAGCCCACCTCAACATACTGAGGCTTGCCCGGCGCCTTTGAGAGCGGCGCCGTCATCACCAGGCAACGGTCCAGCGGCTCGTTGGCCGGATCCTCGATCTCCGCGCCCTCGTGGGAGATGTGCCAGAGGTTGCGGTCGCGCGAGTAGATCTTCTTCTTGCTCTGGGCGATGGGGATGCCGTGCTCGTTGGCATACTCCACGGCCGCCTCGCGGCTGCGCAGCTCGAAGGACGGGTCCTTCCAGGGGCTGATGATCTTGAGCTTGGGGTCCATGGCCATGTAGGTCAGCTCGAAGCGGACCTGGTCGTTGCCCTTGCCCGTGGCGCCGTGGGCCACGGCGTCGGCCCTGGTCTCGTGGGCCACGAGGACCTGGTGCTTGGCGATCAAGGGGCGGGCGATGCTCGTGCCCAGGAGGTAATCCTGCTCGTAGGTCGCGTGGGCGCGGAGCATGGGGAAGCAGAACTGCTCGGCGAACTCGCGCCTTAGGTCCTTGACGACCACCTCATCCGCACCGGAGAGCTTGGCCTTTTTCTTGATGCCCTCGAGCTCATCGCCCTGGCCGAGCTCCGCGGCGAAGGCCACGAGCTTGACCCCCGGATAGCGATGCTTGAGCCAGGGGAGGATGACCGAGGTGTCCAGACCGCCGGAGTAGGCCAGGACGATCTTCTTGGGCTGTGAGGGGCTGCTCATGGCTCGTGAAATCCTTGGAATGTGTGCTGGACGAGACCAAGTTGAGGATTGTAACAGATGCTCAGAGCGAGACGTTCGGCTGGGCTGTCAATCTGGGCTAGTCCTCATCTCGTCGCCCAGTATGGTGACGTTGATTCACCAAGTCCTCGCTCAAATCCGCAAGAAAACGACCTTGCGATACCTTTATCTCGGTTTATGATTGTGATGTGTTCGGATTTGAATGTCTTGTGTGTTAGCGTCTTGTTCGCCGGGTTCGGAGGAGAGGTTCGCATCATCTCTCTGGGAGGAGAGGAGAAAGTCATGATTCGTGCTTGTGCATTTGTGTCATTGGGACTGATGCTGGCAGCGTCCGTGCTTTTCGCCGGGCCGGTCCGAGCGGACGACGCCGTCATCAACGCAACGTTTGAGGGCCTTGGGCCGGAAGTCGTGCAGCAGTTCACGCACGAGGACACCGAGCCGTTCAAGGGCACCGTGACGGTTAATCTTCAGAACACCGGCACGGAACCCTGGGGCGACTTTCACTTCGAGATCTTCGGCATCCCCGGCTTCCCGAGCGTGGCGAACCTGGACTTTGTCGTCAGCTCACCCTATCAGCCGACGAGCTCGCAGTCGGGCTTGACCTGGGTGGTCGACAATGTCTCGGTCGGCGCCAAGCTGGACCTGTACTTCTACGGTGACCCGGTCATGCCGGGTGAGACAGCCCAGTTCGCGGTCTACACCAACAACGTGGACCACGTCGCGTTCTTCGGTGTGGCTGTGTACCCGACGCCCGTGCCTGAGCCGGCCACGTTGGTGCTCATGGCCGCCGGTAGCCTGCTGACCTTCCGCCGACGTCGGTAACAACCGTCGGCAGGGAATCGCCACGGCGGAACGTGGCGGTTCCTGGTCTCGCCGCCTTGTCATTCCGCCCGAGCCGGGCGCTTCGACGGACGGGAAGGCGACGAGACATGCCCTCGGAAGTTGCCGCTATCGATAGGGCAGCGTGCAACGCCTCATCCAAGGCGTCTCACGCTGCTTTTGCTTTAGGAGTCCCCCTCTCCCCCCACCGACTTACGAAATGATCTTTTTGGGTCGGCGACGTAGCCTCTAGATGATCGAAATCAGCCACCATGCAAGCACGGAGTTGACGGCTGATAGTCAATCCGGCATGCTGCGGCGCGCTCTTTTTTCGTTCCTCACGGTTCCCGCCCGTTTTATCCCCTCCCCCACACGAGAGTTCCCCGATGCCCCCTCGAATCTTCGTTGACTTGAACGATACCTGGCTCATGCAGCCCGACCAGTCGGACAAGGGCGATCTGCTGGGCTTCATCGACCCCGCGCATGACGACCACCGCTGGATCCCCGCCCCCGTGCCGGGCACGGTCGTCGACGCCTGCCCGGACCTGTACGGCTATCTCGGCCCGGCCTGGTATCGCAAGCATTTCACCGCGCCGGCCGACTGGGCGGGCAAGCGCGTGGTCGTCCGCTTCGAGAGCGTGACGGACCACTGCCGCGTCTACCTCAACGGCCAAGAGGTCGGGGCCAACAACGATGGTTACCTGCCGTTCGAGATCGACCTGAGCGGCGCCCTGCGACCCGGCCAGGACAACGTGCTGGCCATGTGGACCGAGAACCAGCCACGCCAGGAGGACCTGCCCGGCTTTGAACGCGGATGGCGGACCTACTGCGGGATCATGCGTGAAGTGAGGCTGATCGTCAGCGACCCGCTGCACGTGGGCGCCGTGCGCGTGCTGCGTGCCGCCCCGGACGCTGGAGGCGGACGGCTGGAGCTGGAGGTGGACCTGTCCAACAACCGGGGTGAGTCGGCACAGGCCGAGATCGAGGCGTCGGTGCGGCAGGGCGACAAGGTGCTCGCCTGGTTCCGGGCCGGCCCGCAGGACCTGGCCAAGGACGGCAGGACCACACTGCCCCTCGGCGGGCACGTGCCGGGCGTCGAGGCCTGGTCGCCGAAGAATCCGGGCCTGTACCACGTGCAGGTCCGGCTGCTCGATCGTGGGCGCGAAGTGGACAGCATGGAGCTGCGCACGGGCTTCCGCACGATCGAGGTGCGCGACCAGGGCCTGCTGCTCAACGGCGAGCCGCTGACGCTGACGGGCTTCGACCGCCACGAGGACTCGCCGCGCACCGGCCTGTGCACGGACATGGCGATCGTCCGGGCCGACCTCGAGGCCATCCGCCAGACCGGGGGCAATTTCGTCCGCATGGCGCACTACCCCCACCACCCGGCCGAGCTGGACCTGTGCGACGAGCTGGGCATCCTGGTCATGGACGAGATCCCGCTCTACTGGTGGCGAGGTCATCACCTGGGCGAGGAGCTCTTCAAGACCAAGCGCGCCAACGCCCGCCGGCAGTTGACGACCATGATCCAGCGCGACCGGCACCACCCCTGCGTGATCTTCTGGTCCGTCAGCAACGAGACGCACGAGAGCCTGCCCGAGGTGCGCGAGGGCAACGCGGATCTCATCCGTCACGCACGCAAGCTCGACCCCACGCGCCTGGCCACCCATGTCGCCAGCCAGTGGCACCAGCAGATGGCCTTCGAGGCCGACGACGTGATCTGCGTCAACGGCTACCCCAGCATTCACCTGGACCGCTGGCGGAACCTGCCCGAGGACTTCGATGAGGTGATGAACAAGCAGCCGCGCCTGCCCGAGCTGAACTTCGAGACGGCGGCCGACTTCTGGCGACGGCGCCTGCGGGCGGTGCACGAGGCCTTCCCGGACAAGCCGATCGTCATCACCGAGTACGGCCACCCGGCGGTGCTCGGCGTGACCGAGGGGCATATGAGCGAGCAGCGTCAGGCCCGCGTGATCCGCAACGACGCCTCGGCCATGGACGCGCCCTATGTCGCCGGCATCACCATCTGGTGCTGGGCCGACCACACCTGGCACGAGAGCCTGACCTCGCCGATGACCATCAGCTACTACGGCGTGGTCACGCGCGACCGCAAGGCCAAGCTCGGGCTCCAGGCGGCGGCCGAGGCCTTCGCGGCCTTCCGGCAGATCCCGCGCGGGGCCGCGGCCAAGAAGGCCAAGGGCTAAACAAGGCAAGGAGCGATCCATGACGCGCGCGTCCGTGGACCTGACCGGGCCGTGGAAGTTCCTGCCCGACCCGGCCGCGGAGGGATTGCCTCTGGGCTACTTCCGGCGGGACCACGACGACACGGGCTGGCCTACGGTCAGCGTTCCGAGGGCCCTGGATGACTGCCTGCCGGGCCTGTCCGGTTTTGAGGGGCCGGCCTGGTTCCGCCGGCGCGTGGCCGTCCCCGAGGACTGGCGCGGCCGGGACGTGCGGATCCACTTCGAGGGCGTCAACCACCGAGCCTCGGTCTACGTCAATGGCGAACTCGTCGGCTCGCACGCCGACGGCTACCTGCCGTTCGAGTTCCCCGTCCACGACCATCTCCGCTTCGGCCGGGAGAACCTCATCGCCGTGCTCGTCGACGGCCTGCGTCGTCCCGACGAGGTGCCCGGCATGCAGCGCGGCTGGCGGCACTTCGCGGGCATCCTCCGCGAGTGCTCATTGACAGTCCGCAACCTGATTCATCTGGCCGACGTGCATGTCCTGGCCGAGCCGCAGGGGGCAAACGGCTCGCTGAAGCTGCAAATCACCGTCGCAGATCCCGCCCCCGACTGCCGCGTAGGTGTCGAGGTGCTTTCGCCCGAGGGTCAGATTCTCGCCACGCTCGCACAAGCGATCTCCCCCACCGGCGACGCGACGATCACCGCCATGGTCAAGGACGTGACCGCCTGGTCGCCCGACACGCCCGGGCTGCACCAAGCCCGCGTGACATTACGTCGGGGTCGTGACACCCTCGACACCCAGACCATCCCCTTCGGCTTTCGTCGGATTGAGGCGCGAGGGGAGCAAATCCTGCTCAACAGTAAGCCGATCTTCCTCTGCGGCTTTAACCGCCATGAGGATTCTCCGCGCACGGGCATGTGCCCCGACGCGGACCTGGTACGGCAGGACCTGCTGTCTATCAAGGCCATGGGATGCAACTTCGTCCGCCTCTGCCACTACCCTCACCACCCGCTGGAGCTGGCGCTTTGCGATCAGATCGGCCTGCTGGTGATGGCGGAGATTCCCCTCTACTGGTGGCACGGTCGGGCCGACGGGCAGGACGTGGCCGCCAACAAGTTCGCCGCCGCGGAGCGCCAGATCGAGAAGCTTATCCGCCGGGACCGCAACCACCCCTGCGTCGCCTTCTGGTCGGTCAGCAACGAGACCTACGACTTTCACCCCGACGTGGCCGAGGGCAACGCCAAGCTCGTCCGATACGCCAAGTCGCTCGACCCCTCGCGCCTGGCGGTGCACGTGCTCAACTTCTGGCACGAGGACCCGCGTCCGCGATTCGCGGCCGACGATGTGCTGTGCGTCAACGCGTACCCGAGTCTGTCCCTGCGGTCCAAGGTGGGCTCCGAGCCCTACGACTACCGCTGGTCCACCGAGGCATGGCGGAAGGATCTGG